>ONNU01000286.1 GCA_900319255.1 uncultured Eubacteriales bacterium | reverse complement strand
GTTTGAATAGACAGCGAACCAGTCGAAAACATTGTATAAGAACAAAGCTACATAAAAAACTATAATCTCATTTGTGAGGGGGATTTTGATGTTATTCATAAATGTGACTGTTTTGTCAAGCTTCCTGCCAATTATGACAGAAAAAATTATGATAAGCAAAAACAAGCCATTCCAAAGCTCTATCACAAGCTGAATAAAAACAGAGCTTCCAACCCTCTGTAATAGCTCATCAAGCAACTGTTTTCACCTTCTGTTTGTATTATATTATATTTTATTTTTTTACAATAAGCTTATAAATATACAATTAATTTTACAACTTTCAATATATTTTTTATGGACAGGATATAACAGTCGTTTTCACGACTGTAAGAAAACTCGTCCATAGTTATTTAACCATGAAAATACCGGCTACACTGTTAATACTACACTTTCGCTTGGTTTTTTCATGTATTAATTGACTCTTTGAAATATATTTTAATTCGATCTGTTTTTCTCAAAGCATAATAACAAAGCAAACATTTTCAATTAAGTATATCACTAACGTGTCAGAAAATAGTCGTAAAGCAGCAAAATTTAAGCTGAAAAACAATTAGAATACATCATTTATTCTTTTTATATTTAAAATGAAGATTACCTTCTGTTACTCTCGCCCATGAATATTGTTTCATATATACTCCACGGTATGAATTTACGGCGTCCGGATCACCGTCCATCATATGGAAGTAATCACAATCTACTAAATTTCTATTTACAGCAATTGTCCTGTTCGACTTTATAATAACATTCGTCTGACCGATGATACCCAATACTGAACGCAGGTCAGAAACAAGATTTCGCAGACGGTGTGATAATACTTTTGAATCTGTTTCACCTTCCCAAATTGCAAGAGCAATCTCTTCATACGTACATGACGCACCGTTCTGATCTATCAGATATGCAAACAGCTCCTTTGTCTGCAAGCGTTTGAAATGGACAGGATTTCCTTGCCAAAAAACCTCAAATTTCCCGAAACACTGAACTCTAAGCACTTCTGATGGTTGATTGTAATGCGGAATAACATGTTCAATTTCTTCCCGAATACGCTTCGATTCTACCGGTTTAATAAGATAACCGCTTGCATGTACCTGAAAAGCGTCTAAGGCGTATTCGTTATACCCGGTCACAAATACTATCTTTGTATCAGGTACAATTTCTTTTAGCCTCACCGCAAGTTCAAGACCGTCAAGCTTTGGCATATGTATATCCGAAAAGACTATGATAGGATAAAAATGGTTGTCTTTAATCGCGTTGAGTGCTTCCAAGCCTGATGTAAAATCCATTATTTCCGATCCGGGAACGGCATCAGATATCGCCATGTGTAAATGCCTGAGCATATTCGGCTCATCGTCTATCGCAAATATCAACATCAGAATTCACCTATTCCTTAGGTATGATAATCATTCTCCACATCATAACCACAACAAAAGATTGCGGAAGTCAAAGGGGCAGCGCCCCTTGCCGATTCATAGTTCCATTAAGCGGTGACGGTTTTATTCATGTGCAGCGTTGTGAAGTTTTGCCCATCGCAGATTCCACGGTAATTCAATACCTGGCAGTTCGGACGTCACGAACGCCCTGACCATAAAAACTCCGGCATATCAAGACGGCGTAATATAAACCACAGCCGTCTTTCTGAACGACATAATAATACGTATCAAAGCCGAATATATTAATCCTGCGCTGTATATGTAGACAGCTATGCTTTCTGAGCGCAGAAATACAATACACGTAACGGCAAGAATAATGTTTACAATTCCGGTAGAGAAATTGAGCTTCCACGATGATGAAGTAAGCTTTTTTGCTTCAATAGCACGCATTACATCTATACAGCCGCTGAAAGCGTGAATTCCAAGAAGATAGCCCATAATATAGATCTGGGAAATGTTAGACAGCGTTGCGGTAAAAGCACCGATGTCAAAGAGTATTAACCCACGTATCAGGATCTGATCGCCGTCTACCATATGTCTTGCCATAGTAAGATAATAAAAAAGCATTTTGATGCCGCTGATACTCATAGATGCTGCAAGAATCCACATAATCAACGCAACAGCGTCCGATCCCAACACCGCCATTAATGCACCACTCAGCAGCATAAGAAGACCAACAAGAACGTTTTTTATTCTCTGTAACTTCGTCATATGCCTAATCCTTTCTGCAATTGGTCTACGAGCATTTTATAATCCTTTATTCCTGCAAATCCTTTTTTGCCAAAGTCTATCGAATAACCGGCAAGGAGATTACCTGATGTAAATATTTTGTTTGTAACCATACTTTTCTGAGCCATTGCCGCCAATATAAACTTGCCGAGAAAGGTTTCATTTTTATTATCCTTATCAGAACTTACATATTCCGATTCATATTTAGATAAATCAAAAGACTCGATCTCTTTTCCTGACAGCTTTTCTCCAAACGCTTTCCAATCGGCGCAGGCGTTAAGCTGACGCTTCTCGATAATTGCCATGATCTCGTCTTCATACGGTTTTGCCTCGTCCCACGCATACGTACTTTTCTCAAACTCCGGATTATCTCCCCGAAGGAACTTCAACGCATAGATCATCTGACAAAAAGCATGATAAAAATCAGAAGGATTATCCTTTACTATTTCTTCGTACTCGCCCCATGCCGGGAGATACTTATAACGTATAAAGCTGTAATCCGGCAAATGACCTGCTCGTCCGTGTCCTAAATTCATTATAGAGTTTTCACTGCTTTGAAAAAGGCTGTTTGTGTATTTGTGAGCGTCGAGGTCGTCAGGCTCAGACGGATTGTGACGAAAAGTGATCGGTATTTCCGTATATCCTCCGCTTCCATCGGGCAGAAGCTCATAAAAATAATAGGTCGTGTTATTTATAACAAGCGACGGTGTTCCGGCAAAATAGCGGTGCGCCCAGGTATCAGCCAGAATATGCATTGCTATTCCTGCTGCCTGAAGTCCTTTTCCTGCTGCAAGATTGACCGTATCCACAAGCAGATCGCTGTTTGTATTGCATATTAAATGATATTTGTTCCGATAACGCTTGCCTGCACCCTTTTTAACATCTGAAAAAATATCAGCCGGCAAAAAATGAAATGAAGACCAAATTCTCGTTATATCCTGTAAACCTACCGGATCCGTTCGGGCGTCCATCATCTCAAGCTGAAGCTGCGTTGTTGCCGCTGACAACGGCGCATTTATTGTTGAAAGAAACGTCCTGCTGCAAAGATCAACAAGCTGCGCACTGTAACAAATATCAAGACTTTGCTCGTGGGTAAATCCGGCGAGATTTGCAGCACAGTATGTAGCGTAATAATGGAAATCTTCCTGCATGACTTCTACCTCACTTTTCAAGCAGCTTTGAAAGCTTTCTTGACATTATCGCAGCGTAAATAGTATCTAATAAAAGAATAATAGTTGTAAAATCTATCAAAAAAGAAGCAACATAAGTACTAACACTCATTTCATAACTATCCTGCGGAAAAAAATAGAATACCATCTGAAGGATAGTCACCAGCAGTATAATTCCTGCAAATATAAGGTAACCGCTCCCTTTTTTTCCCCTTACCCCCTCTCTGTACGCTGACAATCCAATATACAGATAAGGGAAAATAAGTATAGCTAAGATAATTATTAATATAATAATTGTGCCGAATATAAATGCCGGAGTATTTACTATTTCGTCATCAATACTTTCGGTATAATTTGATGGGTTTACAACAGCAGCTATAATTACTTTTATTAAGCTCCACAAGCCAAAATTAATAATTCCAATCCCATTTGTCACAAGCGAACTGCGGTAACGTCTTAGCTTAGTTTCCATAAATGCCTCCATGCAAACATATTAATAAAACGTGTAATCAACTTTTAAGCTATTTTTACAAAAAAGGTACATTGTTGTAAAAATATCTATAACCTATCTCTTATTATAGCACATAATACGAACAAAAGCATCACCAATTCGGTTAATTTTTTATATTTTTAATATTTTTTGAGAAAAAAAGAAAATAGGTTTTCTTTAAATTATTTAAATAGTTAATTCAAATTACAAAATGAATATTTATTGTGTTTTTGTAATATATTTCTCACTCGCATTAAAACACTGTTTCCTAAAAAATAAGCTTTAAGATTTTTGCAAATAAAACAGGGGCATCTCTATCTAAAGAAATGTCCCAAAAAAGTATCTATTCATTTCGCTGCAATGCAAAATGAGCAAAATTTAAACGGGCAGTACAGAAAGCACTTCCCGTCCAATATTCTGCCGGAGTATTAACTCCATACTGACAAGACAGGCTTATCGTACAACGATTGATGTTGTTCTCATTCATCAAGTGCATTGATTTTGCGCAGGATATTCAGGATTTCCTCAACATCAGACTCAATAACATCTCTTGCCACATCGTATTTTTCACTCATTGCATCTACAATAGCGTCTTTTGTTGTTTCCTCTTTCAGGCAGTCCACAATAAATGCCGCAGTTTTATTGCTGCGAAGAATGACGTTGAATGCTCCTCCGCCAATCGGCACAAGGAACTGAGTTTCTTCAATAGATTGTGTAATGAAATCGTCTTTCAGTTTCATGTTATTCCTCCTTAGCAAAACGAACTGTCATCGTGGTTTTCAATTACTCTGTTCTGAACTATGCGCTTAAGAGCCTCTACTGTAACAATCTTACGCTGTTCACGGCAATAGCGAGATTCTGACGGACAACTTGCAAAGCTTGTGCAGTCAGGAAGGAAAGGACACTTGCGGCATTTTTCACGAGTACGATCTGTGCGGCAAAAATCCTTTTTGGCAGCTTCATCTGTCACACCATTCCATATGTCCCCGAAGGCTGCCGTTTGCTGCAAATGTTCGCAGGGAGATAACACACCATCAGGACAAATAACCACGCCATTTCCGTCTGCCATGCAGAAGTTCACCTTAAAAGTCAGGCTGAAACCTCCCATATTTCCAGGCTTAAATCCAGCCTGTTCAATAAGCACCCGGGAATCAATCATTTTTTTGTAAAAAGACAGGAAAGAATCATTATCCTTTATCTGATCCAAGGGCGCTAAATAAATAGAAACATATTCCTTATGGCTTATCCCCTCTTTAAGGTCTTCGAGAAAACGCTGAATACCCTCAAGGTTATTCTCATCTACATTACAGCGAATATGCACCAATTTTTCCTTTTGGGCAAGTTGTTCAATACTGCGTATAACAGCATGGTACTGATCTGTGTCAGTGAAATAATTCTTACGTTTAATATAGTCCTCTTCTGCACCGTCCATTGATATTTGCAGACTATTTACATGCCAGGGACCTACCATTTTTTCAATTAATTCAGGTGTAATCAAGCTTCCGTTTGATATGATAAAGCTGGTATACTCCACGCCGTTTTCTCGCATACCTTCACAAATGCGATCTATTATGCTTTGACAAAGAAGCGGCTCACCGCCGAACCAATTAAACTTAACCTTTTTATCACCATGTGAATCCAAAATATACTGAATAGTCTGTTCCACGATTTCAGGAGTCATAGTTATAGGTTTACAGCCTTCTTCGTAGCAATAAACGCAGCGAGCGTTGCAGCCCAAAGTAGGCAGTATAGTGTAGCTGCTGACATCTTTCTTTTTGTTGTAAATTCGCATTAAGGAAGAAATACTTTCATAAAACGCACATTCATCTTTACCTTCCGGTACAAGAAAATATCCCTCAATCAGACTGTCGAAACCCTCTCCGCCTTTAACCGAGGAAGGAAGGTCAGCCTCCAGACACTGCTTTGTTAGAGTATTGAAAAGATATTTCTTTCCCATTTGTTCAAACTGTATAGTGAACTGAGATGGAACATAAATTTTTTCCTTCGACGGCTTCTGCGGCGGAAGTAATTTTGAAAGATTTTTATCTTTCTTTAATATTTCGTTCATTACAACCCTCAACCTTGTTATATAAAAATAATAATTGGTACATGGTGCTTACAAACCAGTCTTCTGCACATGTACCAATTCTTC
>ONNU01000381.1 GCA_900319255.1 uncultured Eubacteriales bacterium | reverse complement strand
TTAAGAGGGGGGCGCAGCCCACCTCTTGTGGTTCTCCCCTTTTGTCCGCAGCGGCTATGCCGCTGCCCCGGAAGAAGTCAGCGGTCAATAGAAGCCAGGGTATAAAGAATAAATCCTGAATCAGTTTTTCTGCTTTTTTGCCCTGAGCCATGCTTCCTTGGTATTTCTGCTTTTGCAATTTCCTTTCCTTATCCCCTGAGATAGTCAGGCTTTAAAAGCTAAGATCAAGTACGTTGCTGATCCGGAAATGCACCATTGGGGTTATTCACTGTCTCTATTCCTTCTCATGCAAGCGATGAAAAGTTAAAAAGGGCAAAAAAATATCCGGCGGAGAAGTTTAACGGAAACGCTTCGCCGACGGAATTTTTTATGTGGTCAGTATTACTGACGAGCCTCGATATAGTTTACGAGATCTTCAACTGTCTTTACTTTCTCAACATCCTCGTCCGGAACCTCAACACCGAACTCGTCCTCAATGTTCATGAGAAGATCAACAACGTCAAGAGAATCTGCGCCAAGATCATTGATGATGGATGTCTCGGGAGTAATGCTTTCTTCCTCTACATCAAACTGCTCGCTGAGAATTGTCTTAACCTTTTCAAGTACCATAGAAATAGTCCTCCTAAAAATAAAATAAACATAAAAAATGTGTTCTTCATCCCTTAACATTGTTTACAAAAACCCATAATATGTGTTACAATGTTTAAGGACGTTCTGCGCTTCTGCGGAACACAAGTTCCTATAACAAATCTTATAAGTTATTTGCCGCTTTGTCAATATGTAATCCGTATTTTTTTTAGATTTTTTTTATTATTATAAAATTCTTTCAAAAATTGCAGATATTATTAGAATGCTTTGTATAAAAAATAATCAATTTTCTATGAGGTCTGCCGGTCTGAGTTCCATGATTTTTCATCGGCTCTCCTTTTCCGGCATTATTATCCGCCGGAAAAACAGGTCTCTTTACAGCATATGCACAGGGGCAGTATTTTAATCAGAGTGGAGGAAAATATATGTCAGACAGAAAATTTGCAGTCATCGGTCATCCCATCGGTCATACTATGTCACCCTTCATACATAAAAGGCTCTTTGAGCTTGCCGGTATCGAGGGCGAATATTCAGTTATTGACGTTGCGCCGGAGGAGCTGCCTGAAAAAATAAAAATGCTCGACAAGCTTGACGGCTATAATATAACCATCCCCAACAAACGTGAGATAATCCCTTTTCTTGACAAGCTGGACAAAAAGGCGGAGCTTTACGGCTCGGTCAATACCGTCAGCAACAAGGAGATAAGACAGGGCTATACCACCGATCCCATCGGCTTTCTGAAAGCTCTCGAGGCTGAAAGCATACCCTTTGAGGGCGAGGTCTGCATTGTGGGCTGCGGCGGTGTTGCAAGAACCATCGTTTATGAAGCAGCTCTTGCAGGCTGCAGCATCACCCTTGCTGTCAGGGGCGAGGATATTCCCATGCGCGACGCTTTAGCTGCGGAAACAGCTGAAAAGGTGCCGGGCACAAAGCTCAGCGTCTGCACTATACCCGAGCTTGAAGCATCAGACCTGCGCCCGGATCTTCTGGTCAATGCAACCCCTGTGGGAATGTACCCCCACACCGACGCTATGCCGGTATCCGAAAATGTCATTGCCCGCAGCAGATATGTATTTGACGTAATATACAATCCCATGGAAACAAAGCTTCTTGAGACTGCGCGTAAGCTTGGGATAAAGGCTCTCGGGGGAATGTCCATGCTGGTATGGCAGGCTGTAGCATCCCATGAGATATGGGACGGCACTGTCTATGACACCGGGGATATCAACAAGCTTATCCTTGACAGCGCTGAGGAAATGCAGAAGAATTTCAGATGATATCCGCTGCTGATCTTCCCCATTGCCCGGGAAAGAAATATAAAAGAAAAAATCTGAGACGGTGAAAATATATGAAACAGAAAAATATTATTCTCTGCGGCTTCATGGGCTGCGGAAAAAGCACTGTCGGGACGCTGCTTGCCA
>ONNU01000287.1 GCA_900319255.1 uncultured Eubacteriales bacterium | reverse complement strand
TCAATTACGAACATTACGAGGAATTCCGGAAAGTAATAGAAATTATAAAAGGAAAGATATATAAAACCCTCGTAATCCTCGTAATTTGTTTCCATTCCAGAATTATACAGAACCAACTCACCCCCTCATTCCTGATTCAATATAATTCCACTTTCCAAATTCCAAATTCCAAATTGTCAGACCTGCCGGCGCGATCTTGACACCGGCGGTTGTTGAATGTGAAGGGGGAATGTGCTATAATGGGGGTGCGAAAAGGAAAAGGAGGAAAAGCTGTTGAAATCAAAAAAAATAAAGCTGCATTATTCTACAACTCATGTTATCATGGTGAGCTTTTTGCTGTGTATAATTGTGGGCAGCATATTGCTGGTATTGCCTTTCAGCTCGGCAAACGGGAGATCTGTCCCGTATATTGACGCTCTGTTCACCGCTACAACTTCCGTTTGCGTGACGGGACTGGTCACATTGCCCACAGTGACAACGTGGAGCCTGTTCGGACAGATCGTCATACTTCTGCTGATACAGGTAGGCGGTCTCGGTATCATAACCATCATGTCTATCATTATGATAAGCCTGAACCGCAGACTGGGTCTGAAAAACAGGGTGCTGATACAGGATGCCTTCAATCTGAATAATATCTCGGGCATAGTTGTTTTTCTGAAAAAGGTGGTTTACGGTACGCTTATCGTGGAGGGCGCAGGCGCGCTGATGTATATGACCGTTTTCATTCCCGAATACGGGCTGCGGGGAATATGGATCTCCGTGTTCACAGCTGTTTCAGCCTTCTGTAATGCGGGAATTGATATTATGAAGGAAAACAGCCTGTGCGATTATGCCACCAATCCCATGATAAATTTCACAACAAGCTTTCTTGTTATAATGGGCGGTCTGGGCTACATAGTATGGTGGGATGTGCTGCGTGTTATAAAGAATATCCGTATACAGAAGCTGAAATGCTTCAATCTCCTCAGACTTCAGAGCAAGATCGCGCTTTCTGCAACCCTTGTCCTTCTGCTGTCGGGAACAGTGCTGTTCTTCATCTTTGAATATAATAACCCCCTCACGATGGGAAATATGTCATTCTTTGACAAGCTGCAGGTGTCGTTCTTCCAGTCGGTCACTACCAGAACAGCAGGCTTTGCATCTGTGCCTCAGCAGAATCTGACCAATCCCTCTTCGGTGGCTGCGCTGATGCTGATGTTTATAGGCGGCTCGCCTGTGGGAACTGCGGGCGGTGTCAAGACGGCGACAATGGTGGTCGTTATCTTCGGCGCGCTGGCTGCTATCAGAAACAAGGAATCACTTTCACTGTTCCACAGACGTATATCAAAGCAGGCTATAAATAAGGCTACCGCTGTTATTGTGGTGTCCTTTATGATAATGTTCATTTCCACCGTTCTGCTTTCGGCTGTTACGGATGCCAGGCTTATAGATATCGCCTATGAAACCGTAAGCGCAACCGCTACGGTAGGTCTTACAAGAGATCTGACCCCTTCGCTTAATCTCTGGGGAAAGATCATAATTATAGCTACAATGTATCTTGGCAGAGTAGGCCCCATGTCATTGCTGGTAGCTTTCAATCTCAAGAAGGAAAAACAGAATTTCATCAATGATCCGGTTGAAGAAATAAGCATCGGATAAATTAAGAAAGGTAAGGTAACGAGGATGCGTAAAATCAAAAAAACATATGCTGTTTTCGGGCTGGGAAGATACGGTTCGGCTGTTGCAAAAGAATTATCGGCAAGCGGCGCAGAGGTTCTTGTGGTGGATAATAAAGAGGAAAGAATAAATGACGCTTCGGCTTTTCTTCCCTACTGCAAATGCGCAGATGTCACGGATCCCGACGCTATCAGACAGCTGGGCATATCCAATGTGGATGTGGTCATTATCACAATGGGGTCCAATCTGGAGGCAAGCGTCATGGCAGTAATGCTTTGCAAGGAGGTGGGGGTAAAGACCGTCATTGCAAAGGGCGCAAGCGAAATGAACTGTAAGATACTCAAAAGAGTCGGCGCAGACAGGGTGATATTCCCCGAAAGAGAATCAGGAATGAGACTTGCGAAAAATCTGGTAAGCTCAGGCTTTTTTGATATTCTTGATATATCCAATGAAGTATCAATGGTAGAGCTTGACGTAAGACCTGAATGGGTGGATAAGACACCGAAGGAGCTGAATCTCAGAAAAAAATATACAATAAATATTGTTGCGCTTATAGATAATGGTGAAGCCATTGCAACGATAGATCCGGATAAGCCGTTGAAGAAGGATATGAGTATGATAGTGATAGCTGAGACATCAAAGCTTGCAAAGCTGAGATAATAAGCGTACAGAAAGAGAAAGAAGCCGGTGAACCAACAATTCATCGGCTATTTTTCCGCCAGGAGCTAACCGTTCGTCCCTAAAATTGACCGTTTGCCCCAGAAGTATTGAAATTATGCATTGCACTATTGTATAATATATTGAACTATTTCATTAGTGTATCCTGTATCCGTGAAACTCAACGGTGAGAATACAAAAACCACTGTATTTATGAGTAGTTTTTTATAGTAGTCAGAATTATCATATTCACTGAGAATAAAAATACCAACTCTTAGTCATAAAAGTCTGGCTTACCAAGGGGGTTAAGGAAAGGGGTTTCCACCTTTTGACTGACCAAAGCAGAAATGCCAACGAAGCATGGCTCAGGGCATGAAAGCGGAACAGCGGATTCGGGAGTTATTCTTTACTTCCTGACTTCTATTGTTTGCTGACTTCTTCCGGGGGCAGCGGCTTTGCCGCTGCGG
>ONNU01000377.1 GCA_900319255.1 uncultured Eubacteriales bacterium | reverse complement strand
TAGTCAAGATCCTTGAATATCCAGAACATTCTTCTGAACGAATTGAGGTTCTCTTTCGTAATCGGGATGTTCCGATAAAGAGCCTTTGCAATTTCACCATATGCAGTGCGCTCATCCACCTTCATATAATAAGAAAGTGAGAACTGCCGATCCAGATGACAGAGCATAGTCTCACAGAGCTTCATTTCAGCACCAAGCTCATTTTTTATCATTTCTACTATCAAAGGATGCATACTGACAATGCCGTTCTCCGGATCATACTGCAGCCAGCTCTTCCCTATCAGACCTTCAACTGTCTTACTGTCGGCAACCTCGCACCACTCCATGAAACGATCAAGTGAAACACCCGAAATCGGCAGCAATGACATATCAAGCAGCAGCGTCTTTTCATCCGCACTGAGCTTCTCTTCCCGGAACAGCTGGCAGATATATTCATATATCAGATTCGTCCCGTCGCTGTCATTTTCAGAAGCAGAGTTTGTTATCGCATTGATTCCTACCGTCTGAACCAGTCCCATAAGCTTTCCGGCATTGCGCTCCGCCTGAGCGAATTGTTTCGCCACAAGCTCGATTGTCAGCGTATGTCCGTTCAACCCGGAAACGATTTTCCGGAAAAGATCAATATCATCTTCCGAAACCACTTTGCCACTGTACTTATAGAACAGCTTCAGCTGGTCATCATCACTCATCCGTTCAAGGTTCAATACAGGGTATTCAAGCCGTTCATAGTTCATTCTTGTCGTCAGTATTACCTGATACGGTCCGTCCAGAAGCTCTTTCAGCATAGGATCATACTCAGTGTCGAAGTTATCTATAATCAGCAGGGAATAGCCTGATAAAAGATTTTTGATCATTCCGAGCTTTCTTCTGCAGAAGCCTTCGTCAGATTCCGGCTCATTGTTGACCCTTTTTCGTACTAATCCGTTGATTTCAAAGTATTGATCGCTGATGATCATATCCGTCAGATCAGACGTGTACTTCATAAAAATAATACGGTCATACTTTTCCCTGTTTTCTGATGCATATTGCTTGACAAGCTCGGTTTTTCCGATCCCTCCCACACCGGATACAAAGCAAACTCTGCTTTCCTTCAAATACGTTTTCAGTTCTTCAAGTTCCTTGTCTCGCCCTGAAAATCTGTCATTAGTAACAAAGTTACCTTTAAAGTGATAATATTGTGTTTTTTCACTATGCTGGCTCTCTATGCTCGTCATTTCTAATTTTTCAGTTTGCTCCAGAAAAAACTTTGCCTGATAGATACCATGTTCAAAAGCTTTATTAAGGTATTCAACTGCTTTACTGCTGTCAGGCTCACAGCCTCTCCCCAAAAGCAGCAGGACACCATAGACAAACTCCCCTTCCATGACCCCATGCTCCGCAGCGGAACGTGCATAGTAAAATGCCTTATCATAGCTGATATAGCCTTCCTGCTGATACAGAAAAGCCAACTGGACAGCAGACAGATAATTTCACTGATCCGCCGCCCTGGAATAGTACTCGATTGCCTGTTTCAGGTCCTTTTTTACATGACCGCATTCATACATAAAACCAAGCATATAGTTAGCATCCACATGACCCATTTCCGCCGCAACGGAAAAATACTTCAAAGCCGCATTGAAGTCCTTCGGGAAGCCGCCGGTCGGATTAAAATACAGGGTGGCAAGCTGATAATACACCTCCGGACCGCAGTGCTTGCTGCCGATCATGTGTTGAAAATAGAATGCTGCCCTGAAATAATCCGGCTCCGGCGGATCGTTCAGAACCCCTTTTTTATACATCATCCCCAACTGATACTCCGAATCATGAATGAACGAGCTCATCGACTGATAGATTTTTGCTGCCTCTTTGTATTTACCGACAGACAGATACAGCCTTGCAAGGCTTTCAATAGAAACATTATCTCCCGTTTGATTTACTTCCAGAAACGCCTTTTCTGCCTTGTTAATATCATAATCACAGCCTGAGCCGATACTCAGCATAAACGCATATTGATGCGCAGAATAGTTACAAACAGGCGCTGCAAGCCGATGATACTGAAAAGATTTTTCGTAGGACTGTGATTCACCCGGAGCAAGTCCATCGTAATACATCCGTGCAAGCAGCGTGTTGGCATAGGATGCATACGCATCGCTGCCTGCCGACAGTTTTTTCAGGATAGAAAGAGCGCTTTTATAGTCCCGGTTTGACTTACCTTCGCATCCGTAGCCATAGTAATAGAACGATGCAAGTTCATACATTGCTTTGCTGTCCCCGGTATCGGCAAGTTCCTTTGTCTGTAAAAACAGATCATCAATTTTGAAATGTTCGTTGGAATTATAGACATTCCGGGTTTTGAAGCTTTCCCCCTTGGGAGAATCCAGCTTACTAATAAGCATCTGCAATGGCGGAAGTTTATTATAATCCACCGGAAGCGTCACAGACTCCGCCGTCACCAGAAAACGAAGTTCCTCCGGAAGATCTCGCTTATCCTTTGGCAGATCCGTCCCGTCAACAAGAACGGGAATGATGTTCTTATTATTTTTCCTTGCGCAAAGAATTTCCTCTCTGACCCAGTCTACAGCCTCGTTGCGCAGCAGCTTTTCCAGACATTCTTTGGAAAGCACCAAAAGAAAGTCCTGACAGTTTTCGATCGTCTTTCTGAGTCTTTCATCAAAATATCCTTTATGATTACGATCCGAATTATGATAGACACTGTAACCCATCCGTTTCAGGTCATCAGATATCCTCTGACTGATCAGCTGTCCGACCGTATCAGTTCTGTAAGAAATAAAAATATTATAGACCTCATTCATTTTTTAACCTCCGTTTATCAGTTGCTCTGTGTTCTCCGAACGGTATCATAATGTCGATTTTTAACCAGCCCCAACGACCACGTCAGTCAAACAAAACCCGATAGTGATTTTATCCTGACACATTTCTCAACTTGATTATATCGCTATTAATCTGATTTGTCGAGGTGATTTTTGCGTTATGGAAATTCCGCATATTACAGATAAACAGCTTTCTAAGCCGTCGAACAGTTTTTACTCCGGACTGCCGGCTTCGGCGGCAATCATTTTCTGTTTCATTAAGGGAAAGTGCATTATGCAAAACTATGAAAATGTATGTTGACTATGACTATCAAATAGCTTATAATATACATATGCATATTACACATACATAATTACGCATAAACTATTATGTATACATAATAGAATATACACAATTTATCACGCACAATTACAGAAGGAGGAATACACAACATGGAAACCATGATCTATGCGGTCATCAACCAGAAAGGCGGTGTCGGCAAAAGCACCACAGCGGAAGC
>ONNU01000288.1 GCA_900319255.1 uncultured Eubacteriales bacterium | reverse complement strand
TCAATTACGAACATTACGAGGAATTCCGGAAAGTAATAGAAATTATAAAAGGAAAGATATATAAAACCCTCGTAATCCTCGTAATTTATTTCCATTCCAGATTATACAGAGCCAACTCCCCCCCTCATTCCCCACTCCTCATTCCTGATTCCTGATTCAAATAAATTCCTAATTCCTCATTCCTAATTCAATATAATTCCACTTTCCAAATTCCAAATTCCAAATTCAAATAAATTCCTGATTCCAAACCTCTCTCACTTTCCCGCTTTATTCTGGGAATACTGCGCCTTGAGCATTTTGATTATTTCAGCGGGCTTGGGCGGGTTGCCGTACATGAGTACGCCCATTCTGTATATCGCTGCCGCAAGTATGCCAAAAACTACTATAGTGATGATCTGTAGCGCTACTGAGATTATTATTTCTATAGCAGAAATATCACAAAGTGTTGCTCTGACGAACATTGCCATGGGTGCGCTCAGGGGTATGTATGAAAGAACTGCCATAGCTGTGCTGTCCACCATATCTGTTGAGGAAAGAAATACAAGCACCATATATATTGCGATAAGGATAAATACTACCGGTGTGGTCAGACCGTTGAGATCCTCGGATTTTGATGCGAAGGATGCCAGCGCTCCCAGAAGAAACGCAAACATGAAATATCCCAGCATGAAGAACATCAGCGCAAGCGCCATTGTCTCCGGCGGGAAGTTCAGGAACTCCTTTACATAATCGGGTATCGAGCTGCTTCCTAAATAGGTGAATGATACCGTCACCGTCAGAAATACTGCTCCCAGCTGTGTCAGACCCGCAAGACCTGCGCCGAATACCTTGCCGAACATCAGCTCCTTCGGCTTTGCGCAGGTTATGAGAAGCTCCATTGCTCTGGTGTTCTTTTCGCTTACAACGCTCTGGGTCACAAACTGTCCGTAGCTGACTATAGCTGTAAACAGTATGCACATCAGAAGATATACGGGAAGATAGTTTTTCGACTGATCTGTGCCTGTAGAAAAGGTCTGTCCGGTGATGGGGACATTCATAAGCTGATCTGTTTCAGTCTGGCTCATGCCGTGTTTTGCAAGCTCGGTAACAGTGTAGATATTTTTCAAAGCCTGTGCGATCACTGCGCTGTTACTGTCGGTCATGGAATTATTTCTTGTGATATATACAAAGGTCATAGGAGAATCTATCTCCACGCCAAAAAGATATTCAGAATCATTGACCTTTGATTCCACAGCCGCTCTGTCCTCCGTGGTCAGCTCGATCTTATTATCCGGGAAAAATGTCCCGAATTCGCTTTTAACGATCTCATCGTCATAGCTGCCTTTCATAATAGCGATTGTGGTTTTATCCTCCTCAGACGCCGGAATTTCCTCGACCTCCATATCTGCGATAAACCCGGGAAGCATTGAGCTTAAAAATGCTCCGCATACGAGGAATACTGTTATTATAATGAAAGCCTTGCTTTTAACGCAGGTCAGATATTCATATTTCAGTACCAATAATAGATTTTTCATATTCCGCCCTCCGTATACTGTACAAAAATATCATTAAGCGACGGTTCCTTGATGCGGAAGCCGTCAAGCTTCACCCTGCTGTCCAGAAGCATTTTCACAAGGCTGTCCTTATGTCCCTCATCCCTGAGCTTTACGGTAACGCAGGCATTCTTTTCATCCACCGCTGCATTTTCCATTCTATCAGCAAAGCCGCTTTTCAGCACACCGATAACAGTCTCCGGATCCTCCGAAAATACATTTATGGTATCTCTGGGATAGCTTCGTTTGATACTGTTGATATTTCCGTCAATAACGATCCTTCCGCCGTTCAGGATAGAAATATTATTGCAGAATTCCTCTATGTAATTCATCTGATGGCTTGAGAATATAACAGCAGCGCCGTCATTTATACGCTCTGCGATAACATCCTTGAGAAGCATTGCATTTACCGGGTCAAGTCCGGAAAAAGGCTCGTCAAGTATCACAAGCTGCGGATCACAGAGAAGCGTTACCGCAAGCTGTATTTTCTGCTGATTGCCCTTACTGAGCGTTTCAAGCTTTCTGTCCTTGTATTCGCTCATTCCCATCCGGTCGAGCCATCTGACGGTATTATCCCTTGCCTGCTGCTTTGAAAGTCCTCTCAGCATTCCGAAATATACAAGCTGGCTGCCTATTTTCTGTTTGGGATAAAGCCCTCTTTCTTCGGGGAGGTAGCCTATCCTGAGCTTTGATCTGTCGATGGGCTTACCGTCCACCGTTATGGTTCCCCCGTCCTGATAGAATACCCCCATCAGTATACGGATAGTGGTGGTTTTTCCTGCGCCGTTTCGTCCCAGCAGACCCAGCGCCTGTCCGCTTTCGGTCTCAAGGCTTATGCCCTTCAGCACTTCCTTTTCTCCGAAGCTTTTTTTCAATTCCTTTAATTCGACTTTCATCTGCATTCCTCCTTATTTATTGTTATCCTGGCTTTGATTTGAAAATGTAGACTGGTTTTTACGATAAGGGATTCTATTACTATTTACTATTCACTATTCACTACTTCTGCCTCCCTCCTTGAGGGAGGTGGCACGGCGGTACGCCGTGACGGAGGGAGTATTACGGTAAAACTCTAAGGT
>ONNU01000290.1 GCA_900319255.1 uncultured Eubacteriales bacterium | reverse complement strand
TCAGGAGCTTTACAAATCTTTCTGATGCAGATAGCAAAAATCAAAAGTCCGGATTACCTCACCCTACCGATCCTCCGCGCGTTGGACAGAAAGCAGAAACCCGATAAAACCAACCCACGTGGAACGAACCCGGGGGGAGATTTCAAAAGGGGAGAACCTTAATAGGGGGGCGCAGCCACCCTATTGTGGTTCTCCTCTTTTGTCGCAGCGGCAAAGCCGCTGCCCTGGAGAAAGTCAGCGTTCAATAGAAGCCGGGAAGTAAAGAATAACTCTCCCGATTCCGCATTTCCCCTTTCCTTAATCCCCGTTGCAAGCCACACTTTAATGACTAAGATCATGTACCACTAAAGCTCCGCCTGCAAAGTGAATGCGGTATGATCTATCAAAAAAGGCAGCAAGCATGATAAGCCTGCTGCCGATGGGATATTGAATTTTTTTTCTGAAATCAAACGCTGAAAAGCATAGTGCCGTATGAAGGATAGGGCCATGCCTTGGAGGACATGTTTGATTCCATTTCGTCTGCTACTGCTCTCAGCTCCTGCATTGCGGAAAGCACGGACTCCTTGAAATATTTTGCGTTCTCGGCTACATCGGTGATCTCCTTTGCGCCTACTACCGCTTTGTCAAGCGCATCTATCTTCTTTACAAAGCAATTGAGAAGATTGTTCAGCTTTCTTACAAGCTCTGTCTCTGCGGCAGGGATGATCTCCGGGTCTATTGCCTTTACAAGCCCTGCTGTCTGCGCAAGCTCCTTAATATAGGCTGTTACTGCCGGTACGATATCCTTCTTTGCCATATCGAGGGCTGTGAGCGCTTCGATATTGATGATCTTTGAATATTTCTCAAGAAGTACGTCGCATCTTGAACGAAGCTCTACTTCGGTAAGAACATTGTGCTTTGTGAAAAGACGGATATTCTTTTCGCTGGTGTAAAGCGGGAGCGCATCCGGAAGTGAACGAAGATTCAGAAGCCCTCTTCTCTTTGCTTCCTCGATCCATTCATCTGAATAGTTATTGCCGTTGAAAATGATCCTTCTGTGCTCTGTGACGGTCTTTTTGATAAGCTCCTCTGCGGCAGCCTTTACATCGTCTGCCTTCTCGAGAGTGTTGGCGAAATCCTCAAGCACATCTGCTACCATCGTATTTATCATAAAGTTTGCGCAGGCAATGTTCTCGGCTGAGCCTACGCTTCTGAATTCAAACTTGTTGCCTGTGAATGCAAAGGGTGAGGTACGGTTTCTGTCGGAGGTGTCCTTTGTGAAATTCGGAAGAACCTCGGCTGTGGTCTCCATGATCGGTCTGCCGTCCTGGGTGTATTCCTCGCCGCTGAGCAGTGAGTGGAGCACCTCTGTGAGATCGTCCCCAAGATATATTGACATGATAGCCGGAGGAGCTTCGTTTGCGCCAAGTCTGTGGTCGTTTCCTGCGCTTGCAACGGAGATCCTCAGAAGATCCTGGTTTTCATCAACAGCTCTGACTACTGCCGCAAGGAAGGTCAGGAACTGGATGTTCTGTCTGGGATGCTTTGTGGGCTCGAGAAGGTTCTTGCCGGTGTTTGTGGACATGGACCAGTTGTTATGCTTGCCGGAACCGTTTACGCCTGCAAAGGGCTTCTCATGGAGCAGGCATACAAGACCATGCTTTTCTGCTACCTTTTTCATGATCTCCATTGTCAGCTGGTTATGGTCTGTCGCAATATTGGTGGTATCGAAGATAGGCGCAAGCTCGTGCTGTGCCGGCGCAACCTCGTTATGCTTTGTTTTTGCAAGGATGCCGTATTTCCACAGCTCCTCGTCAAGATCCTTCATAAACGCAGAAACTCTGGGCTTGATGGAACCGAAATAATGATCGTCAAGCTCCTGACCCTTAGGAGGTCTTGCGCCGAAAAGGGTTCTTCCGCAGTAAATGAGATCCTTTCTCTTTTCAAACACCTTTTTATCAACAAGGAAATACTCCTGCTCGGGACCTACTGTAGTGGTTACATGAGTGGTATCTTTATCCCCGAAGGCTCTGAGTATTCGGAGAGCCTGTGTATTTATACATTCCATTGAACGGAGAAGGGGTGTCTTTTTATCGAGGGCTTCGCCTGTATATGAACAGAAGGCTGTGGGAATACAGAGTGAGCCGTCCTTGATAAATGCATAGGATGTGGGATCCCATGCTGTATATCCTCTTGCCTCGAAGGTTGCGCGGATACCGCCGGAGGGAAAGCTTGATGCGTCAGGCTCGCCCTTGATAAGCTCTTTTCCGGAGAACTCCATGATAACGCCGCCGCCGGCTGTGGGTGAGATAAAGCTGTCGTGCTTTTCAGCTGTGATGCCTGTCATAGGCTGGAACCAATGTGTATAGTGGGTAGCGCCGTTTTCGATCGCCCACTCCTTCATTGCGTGAGCAACTACATTCGCAATATTGATATCAAGCGGCTTACCATCCTCGATGGTCTTTTTAAGCTCCTTATAAGTGCCCTTCGGAAGATACTTCTTCATAGATTCATCATTGAATACCGCTGAACCAAACATTTCAGGTACATTTACCATACAAAATACTCCCCAATCTTTCTTTTCATTAAAATAATAACAGAAATTTTCTTTTGCGGGATGCCTGAATTTCTCAAGCAAGTGAAAAATCAGCACATAAAAAGCGCTGTAGGTCAAAGCTTTTCAACCTACAGCGCCATTGCTGTCATGTAAAATTATACCCCCGTCCCGGCGGTATGTCAACGAAATTTTATCATTTCATCACTTTTCGGCACAATAACAAAACTTTTTTTACTGCGCAGACCTGGTTTTGTTATGAATAATGTCTGGAAAAGTTAAACCGGCAGCTTCGTTGAGGGCGAAAAAAGAAATTGATAGTTCCGCTTTCACGCCCTGAACCATTCTTCATCAGTATTTCTGCTTTGGTCAGTCAAAAGGTGGAAACCACAAGGGGTGTCCCCCTTGAGTTTTCCCCCTTTTGCAAT
>ONNU01000321.1 GCA_900319255.1 uncultured Eubacteriales bacterium | reverse complement strand
AGGGGGAAAACTCAAGGGGGAACCCCTTGTGGTTTCCACCTTTTGTCCCACCAAAGCAGAAACACTAATGAAGTATGTCTCAGGGCATAAAAGCGGAACAGCGGATTATTGTTTCCGCGCCCAGCGTAGATGTCAGCCTGATCTCAATATGATCCTGTATTTCCATTGTCCCACAATCCCTGATTTCTCACTCCTGATTCATTTACGCTTTGCCTTGTAGCCGGCTTTTTGTACTGCGCGAATCAGCTCGGAGATATCGGTGTCTTTTTCGGCGACAACCGTCGCTGTGCCTTTTTCAAGGTCTGCGCGGGCTGATATTGTCCCCTTTACAGAAAGCAGAGCCTGTTCTGTATGGGTTGTACATTTTTCGCACATCATACCCTTTACCCTCAGCTGGATCAACTGTTCGCCGCTGTTTTCCGGTGCGGGTGCGCTTATCTCATTTTCTGACGGTGAGCTCATGCGGAAGCTTCTCAGCCGCAGGGCATTCGTTACCACTGAAACCGAGCTTAAACTCATAGCGGCTGCGCCTATCATGGGATTCAGCATTATCCCGAAGCTATAGAACACCCCTGCGGCAAGGGGGATCCCTATTGCATTATAGAAGAACGCCCAGAAAAGATTCTGCTTTATTGTCCGCATCACGGCTTTGCTCAGTCTTATGGCATTGACAACATCGTAAAGATCGCTTTTCATCAGAACGATATCTGCGCTGTCGATGGCTATATCAGTCCCCGCTCCTATTGCGATACCGATTTCTGCTCCTGCAAGGGCTGGCGCATCATTCACCCCGTCCCCCACCATCGCTACGCATTTTCCTGCTTTTTTCAGTCGGGCTATCTCCTTTTCCTTTTCAGCCGGATATACCCCCGGGATGACCTTGCTTATTCCTGCCGCTCTGCCTACTGCGGCGGCGGTTTTTTCATTATCTCCGGTCAGCATTATGACCTCAATACCCATTTTTTCAAGTTCTCTGACAGCTCCCGGGCTTGTGGTCTTGACCGGATCTGTCACAGCGATAATTCCCATCAGCTTGTCATCGCACAGGAAATACAGCGGGGTTTTGCCTTCCTCAGCAAATGCCGATGCTGTTTCCCTTGCAGAGCTTATCAGCTCCTTTCCGGCTGCCCGTTCATTGCCTGCTTTATAGCGTCTGCCGGCAAATTCTGCGGATATGCCCGTTCCCGCTGTTTCAGTAAAGCCCTGCATCTCAAAGCCCTTTATTCCCCTGTCCTGCGCATAAGCCGATATTGCCGCCGCAAGAGGATGGGAGGAATGTCTTTCAAGCGAATATGCTGTTTCAAGGAGCTTTTCCCCTGTATATCCGTTCATGGGAAGGATATCTGTGACAACGGGCATTCCGGAGGTGATAGTCCCGGTCTTATCGAGAACAACTGTATCTGTTTTATGCGCAAGCTCAAGGCTTTCGGCTGATTTTATCAATATACCGCCCTTACAGCCTCTTCCTGTGCCTACCATGATAGCAGTCGGGGTTGCAAGTCCGAGAGCGCAGGGGCAGGATATCACAAGCACCGATACTGCCGCTGTGAAAGCATGATCCGCTCCGAAGCCAAGCGCCAGCCACACCGCCGCCGTTATCACCGCTATCCCCATAACTACCGGAACAAATACTCCGCTGACCTTATCCGCAAGCCTTTGCACCGGCGCTTTTGAAGTCGTTGCATCATCCACAAGCCGGATTATCTGCGCAAGGGCTGTATCTGCGCCCACCTTTTTCGCTTCCATAAGGAAATAGCCGGATCGGCTGACAGTTCCGCCGATAACGGTGTCGCCGGTCTCTTTTTCGGCAGGAATGCTTTCCCCGGTGATGCTTGATTCATCAACAGCAGCGCTGCCCTCTGTAATAATGCCGTCGGCAGGGACAGTATCGCCTGCGCGCACGCACAATATATCCCCCACTCTGATTTCAGAAGCGGGAATCACTTTTTCCTCGCCGTCAGAAATAATCGCAGCCGTTTTCGGCGACAGATCCATCAGTCCCACTATCGCATCGGTAGTTCGTTTTTTTGCCCTTGCCTCAAAATATTTTCCCAGTGTTATCAGGGTCAGTATCATTCCCACCGATTCAAAATACAAATGCGCTCCGAAGCCCTTCACCATCCCGATATCATTCAGCGAATATCCGTACAGCATACCGTACAATGCGTAAATGCCATATATCATTGAAGCGGTCGTTCCGGCTGCGATGAGGGTATCCATATTCGGACTGCCCCGCAAAAGGGATAAAAAGCCGTTTTTATAATATCTGTAATTAACCGCTATTACCGGCAGGGCAAGCAAGAATTCCGTGAAAGCAAGCATACCTGTATTTTCTGCGCCGGTAAAGCAGGGCAGCGCAGGCAGACCAAGCATCTGTCCCATTGCAAGATATGACAGCACTATGCTCAGAGCTGCGGATATCAGAAGTCTTTTCAGTATTTCCTTTTGCTGACTGCTGCTGTCGGGGGCTTTCTTTTCCAAGGCGGGAGCCTTGCCCTTTTCATCATGCACAAAAGCGCCGTAGCCGCTTTTTTCCACTGCTGAAATAATAGTCTGCGCATCAAGCTTATTGCTGTCGAAGCTGACCACCATATCATTTTTCAGCAGATTGACGCTGACATTTTCAACTCCCTCAAGAGAAGCTACGCATTTATCCACCCTTGCGCTGCAGGCGGCGCAGCTCATTCCGGTGATATCAAATTTCTGTTTCATGCTTCCTCCAATCACAGCAGTCTTTTCATAAGCTCAGCTGTTTCGTCAAGAATATCCGTATTTCCTCTCTGCACCTCATCCGCAACGCAGGTATGCAGGTGGCTTTTCATTATGCTCATGCCCAGAGAATCCAACGCCTTTTTCACTGCGCATATCTGTATCAGCACATCCCCGCAGTAGCGGTCATCCTCTATCATTTTTCTTATCCCTCCAAGCTGCCCGGAAAGCCTGTTCAGCCTTTTCACAAGCTCAGCCTTTTCCTCCTCCGCCCGTTTCTTTTCCTTATATCTGCATGCGCAGACCATTTCCTCATTCATTATATTTTTCTCTTCCATGACCATTCTCCTTCCCGTAAAAGAACCCTTTCTTACCCCCTATTATATACCCCCAGGGGGTATATGTCAAGGGGGCGGCAGCGTCGACGCTGCACCCAAAATCGCGGGGGCAGGTCTGACAAAGCGTTGCTTTCGCTCTCGCGTGTTATACTTAAGTAGTAAGGGGAGAATGAAATTATTCTCAGCCAACTTCTATGAAAAGTCCCAGAAATATTTTACACGAACGGTTTTATACAAACCTGAATCCGTGAAACTCAATATGGAAAAACACAATTATGCCGCATTAATGCAATGTTTTTTGAGTAATTTGAACCCTGATATT
>ONNU01000291.1 GCA_900319255.1 uncultured Eubacteriales bacterium | reverse complement strand
TCGCGTGTTATACTTAGGTAGTAAGGGGAGAATGAAATTATTCTCAGCCAACTTCTATGAAAAGTCCCAGAAATATTTTACACGAACCGCCGGCGTGCCGCCGGTGTCAAAATCGCGGGACAGGTCTGACAGTGCTTTACTTTCGTTTCCGCGTGTTATAGTTGGATGGTAAGGGGGGAACAAAAATTTTCTGAGCAGGCTCCTTTCTGAATCCGTGGAACCGATATTTCCGCTGAGGGTAGAAAAGGTAAACCGCTGTTCTGCTTTCATGCGCTGAGGCATACTTCATTTGCAATCCCCTTTCCTTATCCCCTGTACATTGCCGGGCTTCAGCAGCAGCAAAATGAAATCTTCCCCGGGGCGGCGTTATTTGCTGCTCCCGGGGAAGGGTTATCAGGTTTTCAGTTTTCAGAAATTATCGTACTTCGCTTTATCGCCTGAGTAATTGAAGATGTATACTCCGTTGCTTGTGGAAACATTTCCGTCCGAGCCGAACCAGCGGTCTCCGATATGGAATTTGAAGCCGGTGGAATCTTCCGGAATGATCGCTTTATATACGGTAAATGTCTTTTCTGCGCCGCTCCAGTAGGATGAGCCTACGCTTGCCTTTATGGTTTCGCCGGTAGCTGTCAGCTCTGCATCTCCGCTTGAGCTGCCGTTCCAGTAATGCAGGCGGTAATCGGGCTGATTTCCTTCATTTTCAATGTAGCTGATAACCGCCACGGTAATAAGGATCCCTCCTGGAGGAGGTGTCGGGTTTTCCTCAACGGTTATGGTTTTTGTTTTCTTTGCAATGACCTTATCGTCACCGCTGAGATTCAGCACGACCTTATAATCACCTGCCTGCTTCGGAACAAAGCTTATTCCACTATGAGTATTTGTAGACGCAATGATAGCTCTGCCTTCCGGATCGTAGATTTCATAGTAGAAATCATAGAAGCTGGCTGTATCATCAGAACAATTAAGCTCTGCGCCTATTTGTACAGGGATATCTGTATAAATAGGATTGCTGTCTGCAGTGATATCTGTTATTCTGACAGGGTTTATCCATACCTTCTTTTCTGCTCTTGCATGTGTTTTATAGATGTTATCATATACATCTGCAACAATTGTGCAGGGACCTGTTACATAAGGCATTCTGATCGTACTGTTAATATCGGCAGGAACAGTGACCGGTGCTCCATTCTTATACATGGTCAGGGTAGTCGTGCGGCTCCTGCTGGCTCCGTCTACAACCACAGAAGTCTTCAAAACCTCGCCTACATGCAGATCACTCTCCGGAGAAACAGAAAACCTTGTAATTGTCAGCTCAGGATCACTGACTTCAAAATCAAGCTTTGCAAAATTATATTCATTCTCCAAAGTGATTCTGCTGATTATAGCAGTATATTTTCCTCCCAACTCAGGAGTAAAGGAGGTGATGACCTTTCCATGTTTATTTTCTATATCACTTTCTGCAGGCTCGATCCCTTCTTTCCTGTATACTTCAATTCCATCCCGCAGTATTACGAGATCATGGTAGTAATATCCGGGAACCTGATCATCATATTCCGTTTCTGCCAGGAAGTTTATTTCAACCCCTGGCTGCAGGGTTTCCTCCGTATTGGTTATCTCAAACCTTGAATAAATGAAATACTTATCCTTGATCGTAATATCCTGACTTTCAGAAAAACTCTGTCCCCGTGCATCTGTAACGATAGCTTTTACTCTGAATTTTCCTTCTTCTGTAAAATGATAATACACTGTGCCGGAATCCAGAAATTCTTGTCCGTAGAATGGTATGCAGTATTCACCATCATCTATCATGGTGTTGGTGGCAAGATCAAACACCTGGAGCTTGACCTTATAGGGAATACATCCGCCGCTGGGGAATCCCTGAACATACTGATAAACATTCCTGTCCGCTTCTCCGGTGTATCTGAATTGAAATGTACTGGTGAGAGGTGCGCCGGCTCCCGGTGTATAGAATTTGTTTGTACCCCTGACTGCGCGGTAGAAGCTTCCGTTATTGTCATCCTTATGTCCGCTTGCATCGCCGAAGGAAACATCAGCATATTCCTTGCCATCAAGACGAATGACATATTTGCTGTCATAGCCTTCTGCCTCTATACTTGTATACATAGGCTGATTATCCTCAGAAGAGGAGGATCCTGCCAGCTTATAGCTGATAAGAGGTGATTCATATCCGTAATAATATATAACTGCAATATCAGGATCAGTCTTGCGTATCAGAACGGTATTCTCTCCGCTTGATAACTCAAAGGGAATACCGGAATCTGCTTTATATTTTACAGACGGATT
The DNA here is from genome assembly GCA_900319255.1 of uncultured Eubacteriales bacterium. GTDB lineage: Bacteria > Bacillota > Clostridia > Oscillospirales > Acutalibacteraceae > UBA1213. The sequence continues at coordinate 6,687 of ONNU01000291.1, read as the reverse complement.
TTTCTCATCGTAGATCTCAACATCCTTCACCTTATAAAACGTATCATTGTACGAAACACCTTCCAATGTAACAGAAAGGCTTATTTCCTCTATGCTGTCTGCATGAAGCTCTTTCAGCACATTATCAAGATCATATACAAGAGTAGCGTCCTTTGCGTCATGGGTACCGTCAAATGATAATTTATCACAAAATGTATTAATATCCTGAGGCAGAACAGATTTGCTGACGCTGGTATTTGCCCATTCACCATTTACCTTAAGACAGAAATTATACCTGTCGTTTGTGTTTGCGGTATATCTTATGAAATATCTCGGTTCATAGTTTTTCCTGACACTTATTCGATATATTTCATCGAAAATGCATTCTCTTTTTTCAGCATTATAAGCGCCCTGAACCTGTGATGTTTTATTCAGAGCATCATAGGATACCCAGATAAATCCTTTGTCGCTATAGGTAGGATCCCAGGAATTGGCGATCCTTAATGCGCCGAATTCCCCCGCATCAGGAACATTATTGCCGTTTATATCGGTCCATATCGTATCATCATATCCTACGATGGTCATTCCGTGACCGCCTTCGATACCGTCACAAGAAATGACAGATTCCTTTCCTACATAATCCTTATTGACAGACGGATCACTGTCACAGGATTTCAGGTTGACCTTTCGCCATGAGCTGATAAACGTACCGCAGGTCAGCACCTCTCCGTTTGCAAGCGCAGTTTTTATCGGCAGAAGATCCTCATCATCGGTTGAGGTGATAAAACTATCCTCTTTGCCTATCAACTCAAACTCCTCAAAGCTTTCCAGTCTTCTTCCTGCGGCATTTCTGTAAATGCTTTCCTCAGGACACCAGGACTTTACATCATTGTCATAAGGCACTTCACTGAGCGTTGCAGCTCCGAATTCTGTCAATTCCCTGTAATTTGCAATAAAGGTGGATCCGGCGTCTTTATCTGCATGATTGACATGGTTATATGTAAACTTCGCAGAAAAAGTGTTTTCTGGGGTAGTAACAATACCATGAGCCTTATTATACATATATGTGAACTGATAATATACCGACGCAAAAACTGCGCAGGATCCCAGACTGCCCTGATCGCCGATGGCTGGAAAATAAGGGCTCTGGCTGTTATCCACCCTTTCCGGAAGGACTACAGCTCTTGGTTTATTACGGCTGCTTTCGCCGAAAGCCGCTGCGTAATAATCGCTCTGTGTCCTGATCACAGGAATACTGTCATCATCTTTGTCTGAGGGCAGTCTGCCTGTTGCGTAACCGGAGTAAAGCTCGTTGCAGGATTCTCCTATGGGATGAGTAAGCGCAGGTGTTCCGGTATCTTCTGTTTCCTCCGCTTTTTCCGGTACATCAGCTGATCCTCCGGCTTCTCCGGTCACAGCTGTCTGCTGTGTTGAAACAGACGCTGTTTTTTCTTCTGTTGCGCTTATGACAGATACAGCTCCGCTCATTCTCCGGGGCAGCTCCTGGGACAAAAGCTCTGCCCGGACAGCCTCCTTCATTTCGTCAGCTGATGAAGCGTCAGTTATCTGCGCATCCACGTTTTTTTCTTCGTCAGCAGATGACTCTCTGCCCTCAATCACAGCATCATTTGCTTGTCCGGCGTTTTCCTGACCGGCCTCTCCGGGAAGCGCAGCCGTCGTCACCGATGACGACAAAGCCATTACCGCAGCCACAAGTCCGGCAAGAATTGATTTCTTTCTTCGTATCATATTGATCCTCCTTTGGCAGGTCATGGAAAGAAACATCTCTGATGTGCCATTTTCGCACATTACTCTTCACATTATATGATAAATAGTATTATTCCTTATTGCAATCAGCAATACTGCCAATTTTTTTGCCCATCGTTTTACGCATTTTACAATAGTTCCAATTTAGAATTAAAAAACGGCGCTTATTCATAGATTTTTAACAATTATGACACATTTCGGTCTTGAAAGTTTAATAATTTTGTAATGATTATCTTTAAAGCCAAGCAGAGAAAAATTACGAAAGGGGGTTGCAATAAATAATGCTTTAAATTCAAAAACGGGTCTGTAAAATAATTAATGAGCTTAGCCTTGCCGATTACCCGCGCGTTGGACAGAAAGCGGAAATCCGGTAGAGCCTACCCATGTGGATCAACCCCGGGGGGATGAGGAGAGTTCAGACGGCGGTCGGCGTGCTGTCGCACGCCGACCGCCTGGATATAATGAGACATGATAGCTGTTAAGAACTAATGAGTGTTTCGTCTTTTTCAGAATGTAGCATATTTCGCTTTATCTCCCGAATAATTGAAAATATACACTCCATTGCTTGTGGAAACATTTCCGTCCGAACCAAACCAGCGGTCTCCGATATGGAATTTGAAGCCGGTCGCTTCTTCGGGAATGACTGTCTGATATACAATAAATGTCTTTTCTGCGCCGCTCCAATAGGATGAACCTACGCTTGCCTTAATAGTCTCGCCGGTGGCAGTCAGCTCTGTATCTCCGCTTGCGCTGCCGTTCCAGTAATGCACACGGTAATCGGACTGCTTTCCCTCGTTTTCGATATAGCTGATAACTGCTACGGTGATAAGATATCCCTCAGGCTGGGGATCAGGATTTTCCTCTACGGTTATTGTCCTGCTCTTTACAGCAAAGATATCATCGTCATCTTTAAGAGATAGTTTTACTTTATAGTCGCCGGCTTTATCAGGAGTGAAGCTCACTTCCCTGTCGCTACTGATCGTATTAGTTACCTTTGTACCGTCCGCTCTGAATATATCATAAGCGAAGGTATATCTGCAGGCGGTATCATCAGAGCAATTGAGTTCTGCTCCTAATGTTATTGGCTTTTTGGTATACAGGGTATCGCTGTCTGCAATGATATCTGTTATTCTGACAGAATTTATCCATACCTTCTTTTCTGCTCTTGCTGATGTTCCGTAAATATTATCCTTTACATCGGCAACAATTGTGCAGGGACCTGTTTCGCAGGGCATATTGATCGTACCGTTAAATCTTTCGGGTTCAGTGATCGGCACACCGTTTTTATAAATGGTGATGGTAGATGTACGGTCTCTGCTGGCTCCGGACACTATCAGAGTAGCATTCAGAGCCTCGCCTGCATGGATATTATCCTCAGGAGAAATGCTGAACTCTGAAATGGTCAGCTCAGGAGCTTTGACATCAAATTCAAGCTTTGCGAAATTATATTTATTCGCAAGTGTCGTTCTGCTGATTATTGCAGTATATCTGCCCCCCAGCTCGGGTGTAAAGGAAACCTTGATAGTTGAGGTCTTTCCGGCGATATTATAATCAGCGGATGGTATATGGATGCTGTACACCCTTAAACCGTCGCGGAAAATCGCAAAATCGTTATAATGTCCTCCCGGACGCAGATCGTCATTGACTGTAACTGCCTCAAAATTCAGCTCCTTGCCTGTCTGGAAGGTTTCTTCTGTATTGGTGATCTCAAATTTTGAATATCCGAACGGAAGATTCTTGATAGTCAGATCACAGTTTTCGCTTACTGACTGACCTCTTGCATCTGTGATAATTGCCTTGAGTCTGAAATTTCCGGCTTTCTGCATATAGTAGGAATAATACCCTGAATCAGAGTATTCGTTGGGACAGAATGATTTGCCGTAATCACAATCCTCCACAAGCTCATTGGTATCCCGGTCATACACCTGGAGCTTCATCCTGTAGGGAATACATCCACCGGCAGGATTTGCTGTAACCTGCTGGTATGTATTGATGTCCGCTTCCCCTTTGAATCTGTATTCAAAGGTACTGGTGAGAGGAATGCCTGCGCCCTCTGTGTAGAATTTGTTTATACCCTTCCTTGCGCGGTACATGCTTCCGTTATTGTCATCCTTGTGACCGTTTGCATCGCTGAAAGAGACATCCGCATATTCGCTGCTTCCGAGACTGATGATATATTTACTGTCATAGCCTTCGGCTTCAATGCTTGAGGTCATAGGCTGATCATTCTTTGAGGCAGATGAACCTGACAGCTTATAGCTTATAAGCGGAGAGGTATAACCGTAATAGTAGATAATGGCGATATTCGGGTCTGCTTTGCGTACCTCAACGGTATTTTCACCGGATGAGATCTCAAAGGGTACGCCTGAGGGCGGTGTATAGTGAGCAGCGGCATTCTTTTCATCATAGAATTCTACATTTTTAACCTTGAAAGAAGTACCATTTGAGCCAAGAGCTGAAGCCTTGAACGACCAGCTGATTTCATCAAAGTGATCTGTCCCTAACTTTTCCATCAGATCGCCAAGATCATATACAAGGGTAGCATCCGTGGAATTTGTGGTACCATCGTAAGCTAATCTTAATTTATCGCTGAAGTTACAAGGTGTGATATTCTCGCTGAATTCAGTATTAGCCCACTCAGCATTGACATATATCCTGAAATTATATCTGTCTGCGGTATTTACGGTATACTTTACAAAATATCTGGGCTCATAATTTGTCCTGACACTTATACCGTACATTTCATTGAATATACATTTTCTATTTTCAGCATTATAAGCGCCCTGAACCTGAGACTTCAGATTCATGGCATCATAAGCTATCCATGTATATCCAGAGTTGGCATATGTATCCTTCCAGGAATTGGCAATTTTAAATGCGCCGAATTCTCCTTCATCCGGGACATCATTTCCATTGATATCTATCCAGATATTATCATCATATCCCACAAGGGTCATACCGTGACCGCCCTTGTCTCCGTCGCATGAAATTACAGCCTCCTGTCCCACCAGACCATCGTTGATCGATGGGTCAGTGCTGTAGGCTTTCAGATTTGTACCTACCCATGATTGAATAGTTGTACCATAGGCAAGTATCTCTCCATTTGCAAGGGCTGTCTTTATGGGCAGCAGATCCTCATCGTCAGGTGATGTTACATAACTATCCTCGTCCATGTAGACATCATACGATACATTTTCGAGTACCCTTCTTTCGGCAGCCTTTCTGTAAATACCTTCCTCAGTAGGCCAGCTCTTGGGATTCTGGTGATATGGAACCTCGCTGAGTGTCGAAGCGCCAGTATTTTTCAGAGATGCATATATCTCACCGAAATTGGATCCACCCATAGCTTCTCCACCGTTTAAAAAGTTATAGGTAAACTGCGGGGAAAATGTATTTTCAGGAGTGGTTACGATATTATGGGCTTTATTGTACGTATATGTAAACTGATAATAAACTCCTGCAAAGCATGCGCAGGAACCGAGACTGTCCTGATCGCCGATCGCCGGGAAATAGGGGCTCTGGCTGTTGTCGACCTTATCCGGAAGAACTACAGCTCTTGGTTTATTGCGGCTGCTTTCACCGTATTTTGCTGCGAAATAATCGCTCTGTGTTTTTATTAATGGAATGCTGTCATCAGGCTCCTGAAGGATAAGACCGCCTGCGGGATAGTCGGGATAAAGCTCCTCATAGGTTTTTCCCACAGGATGGGTAAGGGCAGGAGTTTCAGTCTTTTCTGACTTATCTGTTGCTGCCGCAGCGTCCGACCCGCTAACAGCTGTCTGCTGTGATGAAACAGATATCGTTTTTTTCTTAGTGGTACTTACTGTTGATACGGCTCCGCTCATTCTCTGAGGCAGTTTTTCTGACAGAAGCTCTCCAAGAATCTCGTTTTTAAGCTCATCCTTTGAAGCTGAGGCGCTTTCGCCTGCGCTGCTGTTATCAGCGGCATTGCTGCTCTGAGCTGCCGTTTCAGATGCTCCGTCGGCATTCTGCGCAGCATTTTCTCCCGGAAGCGCTGCTGTTGTCAGTGATGATGACAGAGCCATTGCAGCTGCCAACACGGCAGACATTATGGTTTTTTTGCTATGTGACATAGTATTCCTCCTTTATAGATGATCAAGGACGGTTTTAACGTGTTAATACAACACATTACTCTTCACAATATATCATAATCAGAATAATTCACTATTTCAATCAGCAATAGATACAATTTTTTCGTCAATTGTTCTACACAATCAACAATGCTTCTGTCAGAGAATTAAAAAATGCAGCTTATTCATAGTTTTTTAACGCTTATGACATATTTTAGTCTTAAAAGTTTAATAATTTTGTAACATAAAATGATAAACAAAAGCGCCGCAGAACTCCGGTCAAGGAACCCTGCGGCGCTTTTATATATTACTTTTAAGTGTGTGCAATTTATCAGACTACACCCTGTGCGATCATTGTATCTGCTACCTTTACAAAGCCTGCAATGTTTGCGCCGACAACATAGTTGCCCTCGAAACCATACTTCTTTGCAGCGTCTGCAATGTTGTGGTAGATGTTGACCATGATGCCCTGGAGCTTCTGATCTACTTCGTCAAATGTCCATGAAAGTCTCTGGCTGTTCTGTGACATCTCAAGAGCTGATGTAGCAACGCCGCCTGCATTTGCAGCCTTGCCGGGTACAAACATGATGCCTGCATCCTGGAACTTCTTTGTAGCCTCGAGTGTTGTAGGCATGTTTGCGCCTTCGCATACAGCGATTACGCCGTTCTTGATAAGGTTCTCTGCTGCCTCAACATCAAGCTCGTTCTGTGTAGCGCAGGGAAGTGCGATATCGCAGGGTACTGTCCACATGAACTTGCCCTCGTGATACTCAGCGTTGGGACGATAGTTCTTGTACTCTGAAAGTCTTGCTCTCTTGACTTCCTTGATCTCCTTGACAGCTTCAACATC
>ONNU01000292.1 GCA_900319255.1 uncultured Eubacteriales bacterium | reverse complement strand
CAAACGAAAGCCCCATGCACTACCTGTTTCCCTCCAGACATAAGCAACGTTGCCGGACAAGACCGAAAGAGCTTTCCCAAACGAAAGCCCCATGCACTACCTGTTTCCCTCCAGACATAAGCCACGTTGCCGGACAAGACCGAAAAAGCTTTCCCAAACGAAAGCCCTATGCACTACCTGTTTCCCTCCAGGCATACCCCACCAAATCAGGCATCCGGACAGTACTTAAACTGTATAAACTTTGCTGATTAACCCCCTCCACCATCGGGTGCTTCGTCAGAGGTGTCCATCTGACACCCGCGCCCTTTCAGGGGAGGCTTAAACTTCCCTTGCCTTACAAACCAGTCATTTTCAAAGCGCAGCGAGAAAATGACGACGGATAGCCAAGAATCCCAAAAATCCAAAAATCCAGAAAAGCCGATGAATCCAGATGGTTCACCGGCTTTTTTTTGAAATTTTCAAACACATCCGGGAATAATAAAAAAGAATAAATAATTATGGAGGCAGCCATGCAGGAAATAATCAGACTTGAAGATATTTGCAAAAGCTATGGAACACGCTCCGGAGAGCTGGATGTTCTGAGAAATATCAATATTTCGGTATACCCGGGAGAATTTATTGCAGTCACCGGTCAGTCAGGCTCGGGGAAATCCACGCTGATGAATATACTGGGCTTTCTTGACAGAGCAGACAGCGGGAATTATTATTTTGACGGCTGCACAGTGACTGGCATGAGAGAAAAGGATATCTGCGAAATGCGCAGCAGAAAGATCGGCTTTATCTTTCAGAGCTTTAATCTGATACCCGATATGAATGCTATTGATAATGTCATGCTGCCGCTGATATACAGGGGAGTAAAGCGTAAGGAAAGGGAATGCCTTGCACGTCAGGCGCTTTGTAAGGTAGGGCTGAGCGAAAGAATGAAGCATCTCCCCGGGGAAATGTCCGGGGGTCAGCAGCAGCGTACAGCCATAGCAAGAGCGATCGCCATGTCTCCCCGGGTTCTGCTTGCAGATGAACCCACTGGCAGCCTTGATAAAAACTCCGGAAGAGAGGTGCTTTCCGTGATGAAGGAAATGAACCGCAGCGGCGTTACCATCGTTATGATAACCCATGACAGGGAGATCGCAGCCTCAGCCGGCAGACAAATAACCATCTCGGACGGCAGAATTATTGATGAATAATTATAACAAATTACCATAAAAATGGTGTTTTTTATTACGGACGATGATACTGCACAAAATTCAACCGCAATATTACCACAGATTCAATAAAATATTTGTCAAAAAATTTTAAAAACAGATTGACAATATCTATTTATGTGTTATAATAAAGTCAACAGGTAAGAACGATACCTGTTGCACAGATGAAAAGAAAAGCTTTTCATCAGAGGTCAACCTAAATTTTAAGGAGGTTTTTATTATGGCAACAGTTGAATTACATGATGTAGAAGTCCAGGCTTTCCTCGCAGAGATCGACAAATGTGAAGGAGATGTATTCCTCGTAACTGATGAGGGTGACCGTCTTAATCTTAAGAGTAAGCTTTGTCAGCTTATTGGTCTTACACAGCTTATCGTGGGCGGCAAGATCAGCAATGCTCATCTTGAGTGTTCAAACCCCGAGGATGAGACAAAGCTCTTCCGTTTCAATATCTTTGGCAAATCCGATACAGAGGAAGCTAAGGACTGATAATTAAGCATCATAATATGCCTGTGCCCATTCCGGGTGCAGGCTTTTTTCTTATACTTGCGTTTTTTTAAAACCAGAATCCGTGAAACGTACATTTCCACTGGGCGTGAAAAAGGTATTCCGCAGTTCAGCTTTAATGCCCTGAGTTATGCTTTTTTGGTATTTCTGCTTTAGTGAGTCAAAAGGTGGAAACCCCTTTCCTTAACCCCCGTGGCAAGCCGGACTTTAATGACTAAGAGTTGGTATTGTCAGGAGCTTTACAAAAAGTTTTCTGATGCAGATATCAAAAGCCCGGATTCCCTCACCATACCGATTATCCGCGCGTTGGACAGAAAGCAGAAATCCGATAAACCCCACCCACGTGGAGCGAACCCGGGGGGGAGATAAGGAAAAGGGATTTCAAAAGGGGAGAACCTTAAGAGGGGGGCGCAGCCACCCT
>ONNU01000293.1 GCA_900319255.1 uncultured Eubacteriales bacterium | reverse complement strand
CAGATCTGGATCTTCTGGATCTCGTGAGAAGTTCTGAAGCCGTCGAAGAAGTTGATGAAGGGAACTCTGCCCTCGATAGCTGCGAGGTGAGCGACAGGAGCGAGATCCATAACTTCCTGGGTATTGGTTTCAGCGAGCATTGCGAAACCGGTCTGACGACAAGCATAAACGTCGGAGTGGTCGCCGAAGATATTAAGAGCGTGGGAAGCAACGCATCTTGCGGAAACGTGGAATACGCCCGGAAGAAGCTCACCAGCGATCTTGTACATATTCGGGATCATAAGAAGAAGTCCCTGTGAAGCGGTGAAGGTAGTAGTCAGAGCGCCTGCATTGAGAGAGCCGTGAACTGTACCGGAAGCACCTGCCTCAGACTGCATCTCGGAAACCTTTACAGTTGTACCGAAGATGTTCTTGAGACCCTGCGCTGACCACTGGTCAACATAGTCTGCCATGGGGCTGGACGGAGTGATGGGGTAGATACCGGCTACCTCAGTAAACGCATACGCAACATGAGCCGCAGCGTTATTACCGTCCATGGTTTTCATTTTTCTTGCCATTGAAATTGTCCTCCTTATTTTAATTTAAAATAATGATGAATTTACAGCCAGTGTTATCACCCGGCGGGGGGAGAAGGCGTCCGGATCATGACAAAGGGTCCGCAGTTATGCAGGGAGTAAAATGCTGTTTCCTTTTTCCTTATGAAAATGCCGTAAGCATCCGATATAAAGCTTTCAGAAGTCCGACTCCATGCACAAAAATGACGCATACACTGTACCGACTATAATTTTAACACTTTTTTTCTTTTATGTAAAGCGATAAATGTAAATTTTTTATATTTTTTTAATTGTAATCATCGTTTTTTTAAACAAACTGTATCAGAAAGGCGGAAAGGGGAGATTTTTCTGCATTATAACAGGTGTCAGAGCAGATCAGAAAAACAAAGAAAATGCGAAAACAAAAGCCCGCCGGGAAAACCGGCGGGTCTGAAATATTATGAAAGGAGACGGTTAAGATCAGTATTTGATGGGGTTGGATGAAAGATACTTCTTTACCATAAGAGCAACCTTGAAGATAATAGCATCCTCAAATTCTCTCAGATCAAGACCTGTAAGCTTTTTGATCTTTTCAAGTCTGTAAACGAGAGTATTTCTGTGAACGAAGAGCTTTCTTGAAGTCTCGGAAACATTGAGGTTATTCTCGAAGAAGCGCTGTATGGTGAAAAGGGTTTCCTGATCGAGAGATTCGATAGAGCCTCTCTTGAATACCTCCTTGAGGAACATATCGCAGAGAGTTGTGGGGAGCTGATAGATAAGTCTTGCGATACCGAGCTTATCATAGCTTACGATCGAACGCTCCGTATCGAATACCTTTCCGACCTCAAGAGCGACCTGAGCCTCCTTGAAGGAGCGGGCAAGATCCTTGATGCCGGTAACAGGCGTACCGATACCGATAACGCAGTGAGTATAGAATTCGCCTGAAAGCGTATCAACGATAGAGCTTGCAAGCTTTTCAAGATCCTTTGAATCAATATCCTGTTTGATCTCCTTGACAAGCGCGATATCTGTTTCATTGATATTGATAACGAAATCCTTGGCCTTGTCGGGGAAGAGGTTCTGGATAACATCATAAGCAGAGATATCGGTCTTTGCAGAGATCTTGATGAGCATACATACTCTTGTTACATCCGAATTGAATTTAAGCTCTCTGGATTTAAGATAGATATCACCGGGGAGGATATTATCAAGAATAACATTTTTGATAAAGTTGCCCCTGTCATATTTTTCGTCATAATACTGCTTGATGCTACCGAGAGAGATGGAGAGAATAGCCGCATATTTCTGAGCGGCATAGTCATTGCCGGCGACGAATACGGCATACTCGCTTCTTGGCTTGCTGCCGAAGGATTTATATGTATATCCGTTAAGCACAAAGGGAGCGGCGGAGGTCAGCATATCGGAAGTAATATGCTCGTTCACCTCACCGATCTTACCAAGCTCGCTGCAAGCGATGACCACAGAGGTCTCGTCGATAACACCGATAGTTCTGTCGATAGCGTCCTTCATCTGATGGATAACGCCCTGAAACATTCTGTTAGACATTGTTATGTTCCCTCACTTTGTTATAGTAATAATAGAAAAAGCTTACTGTAATCAGATACGATAATACAAACACTGTTCACATTGTGCAAAATGCCACAGTATTTTTTGTCCTATATACATTTTACACAAAATAAAATGAAATTGCAACTGTTTTATCGAATTTTAATTATTTTTTAATAAATAATCTTTTCCACAAACGTAAAAACAAGGAAATTCCACGAAATTCTCTTCCGGCAGCCTAAAAATCGCCATACAAATCCCGGGAATTATTGCATTATTGATACACAGTAACGATATCCGCTGTTGAAAAACCAAGCGCCGCCGTTGGCGGCTAACTGAAAACTGAGGAGTGAAAAATGAATAATGAACCTCTCAGTCACGCCTTACGTCGTGCCAGTTCCCCTTGATAAGGGGAGCCAGGAGTTCCTGTACCCGGTTTCGTAACAAGTGCCGCATCACGTTCCTTGCCTGGCATCTGTTTAATTCCTCATTCCTCAATCCTAATTCCTGATTCAATTCCACTTTCCACTTTCAAAATTTCAAATTCATTATAAGTTCCGCTTGTGCATAAGCGGGCAATATAGGTTGTTGGCGGCGGGAAAACTGTTAATTTCCTGAAATATGATAAAATAACGCATTTTTATTTGACGAATGAGGAATTATATTATATAATTATAGTTGATGTACTATGATTTCATGAGTGATCGTGATATTGCAGACGGGCATCGGCTCTGCTTTTTTGCGCTGCTGCGCTTTTTGAAGCGCAGGCGGCTGAGATGAAGGAGCGTAATGATAAGCCCGTGGGAATTTATTATGGTATCAGAAAGATATAGATATTGATAAAGGAAGCGTTTGTATGATACATCTTAAAAATGTTTCTAAGGTCTATTCAAACGGAACGGAAGCATTGAAAAATGTCAGTCTTGATATCGAACAGGGTGAGTTCGTCTTTATCGTGGGATCATCCGGCGCAGGTAAAAGTACCTTTCTGAAGCTGCTTATCCGTGAGGAAAAGGCTACCTTCGGAAAGATAAGCGTCAACGGTTATGATCTTATGAAGATCAGACCGGGAAAGATACCCTATCTTCGACGTACAATGGGCATCGTGTTTCAGGATTTCCGGCTTATTGAAAAAATGAATGTTTATGATAATGTCGCCTTTGCGATGAGGGCTATCGGCACACCGGAAAAATTTATCCGCAAAAGGGTAAAGCAGGTGCTTGCGGTCGTGGGGCTTGAGGACAAGGAAAAACGCCGCCCCAGTGAGCTTTCCGGCGGTGAACAGCAGCGTGTCAGCCTTGCAAGAGCGCTTGTCAATAAACCCGGAATGATAATTGCCGACGAGCCTACCGGAAATATCGACCCGAAGATGTCCTATGAGATAATGAAGCGCCTTGTGGATATCAATAAAAAGGGCACGACTGTTATCATCGTTACCCATGAGCATGATCTTGTGCGGACATTCGGCGGCAGAGTTATTATTATCGACGGCGGCGAGGTCAGAGAGGACAGGATGATCTCCGCTCAGGGTTCAGAGGAATCCGGCTCTGTATTATTTGCAGAAAAAGCAGATAATGCGGATAATGTAGAAAATGTTATAAGCCCCTCAGGTAATGAGCCTGAAAGCAGAAATAATGAGGAGGCGGATAATTCATGAAATTCAACAGCAGCGGATACCTTGTAAAGGAAGGTCTTAAAAATATCTGGACAAACAGAATGATGTCCCTTGCATCTATTATCGTACTTGTGTCCTGTCTTATTATCACGGGAGCGGCTATACTGGTCTCGATAAATGTAACAAGCCTTATCTCCAGCATCGGCGAGGATAATCAGGTCAATGTCTTTCTTGTATATGATATGTCTGATATTGACGCAATAAAGCTTGGCACGGTCATCAAGAAGATAGATAATGTCGAGGACTGCGTATATTACCCGAAGGATGAGGCCATCAAGGAATATAAGCAAAAGCTGGGCAACCTCTACGACAGCCTGCAGGGTGAGGATAACCCTCTGGGGAATGTCTATAAGGTGCAGCTTACCGATCTTTCAAATTATAAAGAAACCATAAAGCAGATCGAAGCCATTGACGGCGTTGCATCGGTCAGCGACAGAGGCGATATCGCAAGAACACTGACAAAGCTGAATTATTTCGTATCCATCGTCGGTTTCTGGATCGTGCTGATACTTGGCATTGTCACATTGTTCATCATTTCAAATACCATCAAAATGACCATGTATTCACGGCGTTTTGAAATAAGCATAATGAAATCCGTCGGCGCAACAAATACCTTTGTGCGCATCCCCTTTATAATCGAAGCAATGACCATCGGACTTATCTCCGGACTGGTGGCGTCCTTTACGCTGATCGCCATTTATAATCCCATGAGGGAGACTGCCGGCAGGATGATAACCCTTATCGGAACTTCGACTATCCCGCTGAGCGATATCTGGCTGAATATCCTGCTGGGCTTCTGCGGCGCAGGAATACTGATCGGCGCTCTCGGGGGATTCATTTCAATAACAAAATATCTGCGAAAGGAAGGAGGAGAGATCCTTGGCTGGTAAATTTATGATAAAAAAGTGTCTGTGCATTTTTACAGCGCTTCTTGCTGCCGCTATGATGGTAGTGCCCAACGTTCTTGCCTTTGATGAGGATGAAAACCAGGCTCAGCATTCACAGCTTGAACAGGAAAACAAAAAGCTTGAAAGCGAGCTGCAAAAAACCAATATGAGCCTCAAGGAAAAGGAAGAATACAGCAAAAAGCTCCAGAAGCAGATCTCCGGGTATTCCAAAAAGATACAGGAAAGCAATAAAAAGATCGAACAGCTGAATAAGCAGATCGAAGAAAAGCAGGTGCTTATCGACGAAAAGATGTCGCTGATAAAGGACAGGCTGGATGTTCTGAAAAGAAGGCTGCGCACCATTTATACAGCGGGAGATATATCCTCTCTTGAGATCATTCTCCAGGCGAAGGATTTCAACGATTATGTTGATAAAATGGAGCTTGTGCAGAGCATTTCAGAATATGACAATAAGCTGATAAAAGAGCTGCAGGATAAAATGGAGGTTATAAGCGGCGAACAGCAGAAGCTCAAGGATAATAAGAAAAAGGTGGAGGAGGAAAAGAAGCAGCTTGAGGATAATAAAAAGAAGGTAAACGATCTTTCAAAGGATAATGAGAAGATCATCAAGGAGCTGCAGAAATCCAAAAACAAGACCGAAAACACCATTGCAGAAAACGAAGAAAGACAAAAGCTCCTTGAGGATGCCCTTGCAGAATATAATTCAGAAAAGGCAGCCCAGATAAGAGCAGAAAGAGCAGCCCAGAGAGCCGCCGAAAAAGCAAAGAACAACAGATCAAACAACCAGAATACCCAGAGCGGCAATAATAACAGCGGCAACAGCGGCAATCAGAGCAGCAGCGGAAATAATAGCAGCGGCAATAACAATAACAGCAGCAGCGGAGAAAGCAGCGGCGGCAATAACGGCAATAATGATGACGACAATAACAACAATAATAATGACAATGACAATAACGGCAGCTCGGGCAGTCAGGGGGGAGATCCGAATGCAAGCTCCTATGTATGGCCGTGTCCGGGACATACATATCTGACCTCAACCTTTGACGAATGGAGAGGCGCAAACAATCACGGCGCTCTTGATATCGCAGACGGAAGCGTATACGGCTCAGAGGTAGTAGCCTGCTGGTATGGCACAGTATTTTCCACATGCACAACATGCACTCATGACTATGGAAAAGATTCCAGCTGCGGTTGCGGCGGCGGTTACGGCAACTATGTTATGATCGACCACGGCGGCGGAAAGATATCCATTTACGGACATCTCAGCGGCGTTACAGTATCGGTAGGGCAGGAGGTAAATCCCGGACAGCTTATCGGATATGTAGGCTCCACCGGCTATTCAACAGGTCCGCATCTTCACTTCGAGATGCAGCAGGATGGAGTGCGCTACGACCCGCTGTCAGAGTACTGATACATACCTGAAGCATTCAGGCAATATCCAAAATCAAACAACGGCGGCGGGCAAACCTTCATGCCTGCCGCCGCTTTGCTTTTCTTTGATACACGTTAGGAATCTGGAATTGATATCAATCAGGAATTAAATTTGGAATTTGGAATTTTGAAAGTGGAATTTAATTGAATTATTGATCGGGAATGTACGAAAGATAATATCTTTTTCATTATTAATTCTTCTTCTCATCTTTGAGCTTTGAACTATTTTCTATAAACTATAAACTGCCGGCGGCGTTCGTGTAATAATTTTTCTGGGAGTTTTCGTTGGAGCCGGCTGAGGATTATTTCATTCCCCCTACAATCCAAGTATAACACGCGGGAACGAAAGTAATGCATTGTCAGACCTGCCCCGCGATTTTGACACCGGCGGCGGCTGCCCGCTTTACTATAGTGAAAAAATGTGCT
>ONNU01000295.1 GCA_900319255.1 uncultured Eubacteriales bacterium | reverse complement strand
TCAGCAGGCAGCACAACAGCAGGCTCAGCAGCAGCAGGCTCCCGCAAGACAGAAAAGGCAGTGGTCGGCAGATCCGAACCAGAGTGCAGCACCTGCTCAGCAGCCCCAGCAGCCTCAGCAGGCTCAGCAGGCTCAGCCGCAGCAGGCTCCCGCAAGACAGAAAAGACAGTGGTCGGCAGACCCGAACCAGAGCGCAGCGCCCGTTCAGCAGCCCCAGCAGGCTCAGCAGCCCCAGCAGCCGCAGCAGCAGGCGCCCGCAAGACAGCAGAGACAGTGGTCATCAGACCCGCGTCAGGGTCAGGCTCAGGGCGCACCGCAGCAAAGACCCCAGCAGGGCGGACAGAGACAGTGGAGCGCTGCTCCTGCTTCTGATAAGAAGCCCGGCGGATTTGATGAAGATTCATATGTAAAGAATCTGCAGCAGAGGATGCAGACGGACAAGAGCCTTTCCGAGCAGCAGTCCAAGCAGTTCACAGATTTCAGCAATGTTGACAACACTCCCGGCGCACCGATGAAGTTTGACGGCAAGGAAGTAAGGGGAGTAAATGTCGAGGTAGTAAAAGCGCCCACATCATCAAAGGGCAATCTTGTTGTACCGATCGTCATTGTAGGCGTACTTATTGCGATAATCGTTGTCATAGTATTCATCATGTTCAACGGCAGCAGCAGCTCAGAAGAAAGCTCAGGCTCAGCATCCTCCACCAGTTCTTCCGCATCTTCGACATCCTCAGGCGCAGCTGCAAGCTCAGAGGGGATCTCAATAAAATTCAAGAAGCCGGACAAATGGGGCGACACCATCAATGTATATGTTTACAGTGATTCCGATAAGCTTTCCAAATGGCCGGGCGAAGCTATGAAAAAAGAGTCAGACGGACTTTATTCCTTTACGATACCTGCGGATATGGCAGCAAAAAAGCCCCTTGTTATTTTCAATGACGGCAAGACCCAGTTCCCTGTAAGGGATGCAGCAGGACTTGACGCAGTAAACGGAAAGACCTACGATATCGACAAGGAAGAGACAAGCAAATAAAAGCTGCTCTTAATAAAAAATGATATGAAAAAAGCCGGTGGAGCGTTGGTTCCACCGGCTTTGATTTATATTTCTGGATTTTTCCGGACCGGATCAGCTGAGGGAAGCGACAGCTGCTTTCAGCTCCTCGGTCTTGTCAGTTTTCTCCCATGCAACCCCAAGATCCTCTCTGCCCATATGACCGTAAGCGGCAAGTCTGCGGTAGATAGGCTTTTTCAGATCGAGATTCTTAATGATCGCGCCGGGTCTGAGGTCAAAGACCTTTTCAACTGCCCTGGAAAGGATCTCATCGCTGACGGTGCCTGTACCGAAGCTGTCCACCATGACAGAAACGGGTCTTGCAACGCCGATAGCGTATGAAAGCTGAATTTCGCATTTATCGGCAAGTCCTGCGGCAACAACATTTTTTGCAGCATATCTTGCGGCATAGGCAGCGCTTCTGTCGACCTTTGTCGGGTCCTTACCTGAGAAAGCTCCGCCGCCGTGACGGGAATAACCGCCGTATGTATCGACAATGATCTTTCTTCCTGTAAGACCTGTATCAGCAGCGGGGCCGCCGAGAACAAAGCGTCCTGTGGGGTTGACAAGTATTCTTGTTTTCTCATCCATAAGCTCAGCGGGGATCACAGGCGTGATGACATTATCAACAAGATCCCTGCGGATAGTGTCAATGGAAACATCCCCGGAATGCTGAGTTGAGATAAGAACGGTATCTATTCTCACGGGCTTGTTATCTGCATATTCGACAGTGACCTGAGTTTTTCCATCGGGACGGAGGTAGGTGAGGGTATTGTTTTTGCGTACCTCTGTAAGACGCTTTGCAAGCTTGTGAGCGAGGGAGATAGGCAGGGGCATAAGCTCCGGGGTTTCATTGCAGGCAAAGCCGAACATGATACCCTGATCGCCTGCGCCGGTAAGCTCCAGCTGATCCTCGATGCCTTCTCTGTGCTCATAGGAATTATTAACGC
Source organism: uncultured Eubacteriales bacterium (assembly GCA_900319255.1). Lineage (GTDB taxonomy): Bacteria > Bacillota > Clostridia > Oscillospirales > Acutalibacteraceae > UBA1213. Next base: position 825 of record ONNU01000295.1, on the reverse strand, counting down.
CCATAGCGATATCCGGCGACTGTGAATCAATGGAGGAGATAACAGCGCAGGTATTTCCGTTGAAGCCGCATTCAGGACGGTTATAGCCGATCTCATTGATAACATTTCTTGCGATGCTGTCGATATCGGCATAACATTCTGTAGTGATCTCGCCCATTACATGGATAAGACCGGTAGTTGCAGAAACCTCGCAGGCAACATGAGCGTCAGGGTCAAGCTCAAGGATCTTATCAAGGACAGCATCAGAGATCTGATCGCACACCTTATCCGGATGTCCTTCGGTAACAGATTCAGATGTAAATAAAAACTTAGCCATTTTATTATTCCTTTCTTCTTTTAAATAAAAAAATCGCCCGGAGCGGACCGGACGGGAAGAAACTTTTCTGCTCATCTTTCGGTCAAGCCGCAGGAATTGGCACCTTGCTCATAAGGAGTAGGTTGTCGGACGTCACAGGGCCTGTTCCCTCAGTCACTCCGGATAAGTATTTTTCGCTCCCTATTATACCACTCCTCTCTCCCTCTGTCAACCCGGCAGCCGCCGCCGGCAGCGTCGACGCTGCACCCAAAATCGCGGGGGCAGGTCTGACAAAGCGTTACTATTGTTTCCGCGTGTTATAGTTGGGTGGTGGTTAGTAAAATTTGGGATTTGGAAAGTGGAAAGTGGAATTGAAAGGAATTAGGAATTAGGAATGAGGAATTTAGTTTATTGTTGTTAGTGGTTAGTAAAATGTTAAAATCAGAATTTGGAATTTGGAAAGTGGAAAGTGGAATTATATTAGTGATTAGTGGTGGGTTCAATGTGAAGATCAATTAAACTAATGTATC
>ONNU01000296.1 GCA_900319255.1 uncultured Eubacteriales bacterium | reverse complement strand
TTGGTGGTTAGTGATTAGTTTATAATTAGAATTTGGAATTTGGAAAGTGGAAGGTGGAATTGTTTTGAATCAGGAATTAGGAGTCAGGAAAGTGGAATTATACAGAAGCTTGCTTTACCCTGAAAGGGCAATGTCATCAGCTTAGCAGATTTCATCTTTACTCCTCCTGTCATACTATTCACTATTCTCTGAGCCGGCATCGCCGGCGCTAACCCCTCCACCACACGCTGCGCGTGCGGTCCCCCTCCCCTGAATGGGAGAGTTCTGATCGTAAGCAAAGCGGAGAGAGGTCATAATATTTTTATTTATTATTTATTCTTTATTCTTTTCTTCCGCCTCCCTGATAAGGGGAGGAGGCACGGCGAAGCCGTGGCGGAGGGGTTATATCAGGAAAGCTTTAGTTTTTGCACAGTCTGAATTCCTAATTAATATAAATTCCAAATCATCGAAATGTTCCCACGCTGCCGGGTGTTTCAGAGGCGGTAATTAGCGTCAATTGGCAGGAAATAGAAAAAAATAAGAAAAATAAATAAACCTGCTGTCAAAGGCTTGACAACAGGAACTGTTAGTGATATAATTTTAAAATGCACCATTGTAGAAAAGTATGCGTTTTGAGGGGTTTTGAGGCATAGCCTACTCCCTGATTTACAAGCATATTATCACATCCTGATAAAAAAATCAAGTGTTATTTTCTACAATAGTGAGGGCAATTATTTTCATATAACTCAATGCGGAAATTCCGTGTTGTCACTAAGAATCTGAATGGAGTGATTGTATGGTAAACGTCAAACCAGAGGACAGGGGTCTGAAGACCGTGCATCTGGGCAAGACCGATCGAGTAAGCTTCTCACATATCAATGAGGTTCTGGATATGCCGAATCTTATTGAGATCCAGAAGGACTCCTATAAGTGGTTCCTGGAAAAGGGACTCAAGGAGGTCTTTGACGATGTTTCCGGTATTACCGACTTTTCCGGAAGCCTTGTGCTGGACTTTGTTGACTACAAGCTTGATATCACAAAGCCTAATTACACGATCGCAGAATGTAAGGAACGGGATGCTACATATTCAGCGCCTCTCAAGGTCATGGTACGGCTGACAAAGCCTGACGGCGAGGTACAGAATCATGATAATATCTTTATGGGCGATTTCCCGCTTATGACTCCCAGCGGTACATTTGTTATCAACGGCGCCGAGCGAGTCATCGTTTCCCAGCTGGTTCGTTCTCCGGGCGTTTACTATAAGATGGATCACGATAAATACGGAAACAAGCTTTTCAGCGCAACTGTTATCCCTAACAGAGGCGCATGGCTTGAATATGAAAACGATGCAAACAATGTTTTCTTTGTCCGTATAGATAAGAACAGAAAGCTTCCTGTGACTACCTTTATCCGCGCTCTCGGCTATGAAAACGGTCTTGAGACTGACAGCGAGATCATCGAGTTTTTCGGCGCTGACAAGCTTATCACAGCTACCCTCGAAAAGGATAATACAACAAACGGCGAGGACGCTCTCAAGGAAGTCTATAAGAAGCTCCGTCCCAGCGAGCCTGCTACAAAGGACGCTGCGCAGACACATATCAATAATCTTTTCTTCGACCCCAGACGCTATGATATGTCCAGAGTCGGAAGATATAAGTATAATAAAAAGCTCGGTATCGCAAACCGTCTTGCAGATCAGGTGCTTTCACGTCCTATCATCAGCGATGAGGGCGAGCTGATCGCTGAGGAGGGGGAGTTCATCTCCAAGGAAAGAGCTATGGAGATCGAAAACATGGGCATTACCGTTGCTTATGTAAAGCCCCAGGCTAATTTCGGCGAGGAGCACGTTGAAGAGGTAAAGATCATTTCCAACGGTATGGTGGATATCTCAAAGTATGTTTCCTTTGACGCTGACAAGGAATGCGGCATCAATGAAAAGGTACGCTGGGTGATCCTCAGGGAGATCCTTGCAAAGGGTCTTTCAGAGGATGAGCTGAAGGATGAGATCAGAAGAAACAAGGACGCTCTTATCCCCAAGCATATCATCGTTGACGATATCTATTCCACCATCAACTATATGCTCACCCTTGCTCACGGTATCGGCAATACCGACGATATCGACCATCTGGGCAACAGAAGAATCCGCTGCGTAGGCGAGCTTCTCCAGAACCAGTTCCGCATCGGCTTCACAAGACTCCAGAGAGTCATCACCGAAAGAATGACCTCTCAGGCTCAGGATTATGAGCATATCGACCCTAAGGCTCTTATCAATATAAGACCCGTTACAGCTGCAATTAAAGAGTTCTTCGGTTCATCACCGCTTTCACAGTTCATGGATCAGAATAACCCCCTTGCAGAGCTTACGCATAAAAGACGTCTTTCAGCGCTTGGTCCCGGCGGTCTTTCAAGAGACCGTGCAGGATTCGAGGTTCGTGACGTTCACTATACACATTACGGACGCATGTGTCCTATCGAGACTCCTGAAGGACCTAACATCGGACTTATCTCATATCTTGCAACCTTTGCAAAGATCAATGAATACGGTCTGATCGAGGCTCCTTACCGTAAGGTTGACAAGGAGACCGGCGTAGTTACCGATCATGTTGACTATATGACGGCGGATATGGAGGATAACTTCATCGTTGCCCAGGCGAATGAGCCTCTTGATGAGGAAGGTCATTTCATACATTCAAAGATAGTCGGCAGACACAAGGATGAATTCGTGGAAGTACCCAGAGAAATGGCTGACTATATGGACGTTTCTCCGCGAATGGTCGTATCTGTTGCAACATCCATGATCCCCTTCCTTGAAAACGATGATGCAAACCGTGCTCTCATGGGCTCAAACATGCAGCGTCAGGCAGTTCCGCTTCTTGTTACCGAATCGCCTATCGTAGGCACGGGTATGGAATATAAGGCAGGCGTTGACTCAGGCGTTTGTATCCTCTCTGAGGAGGACGGCGTTGTCAGATCTGTCAGCGCTAATGAGATCACCGTTGATTATGATTCAGGCAGGACACAGACCTTTGAGGTCATCAAGTTCATGCGCTCCAACCAGGGAACCTGTATCAATCAGATCCCGATCGTAGACGCAGGACAGAGAGTTGTCAAGGGCGAGGTCCTTGCAGACGGTCCTGCAACACATAACGGTGAGATATCACTGGGCAAGAACGCTCTTATCGGATTTATGACCTGGGAGGGTTATAACTACGAGGA
>ONNU01000297.1 GCA_900319255.1 uncultured Eubacteriales bacterium | reverse complement strand
GCCCCCCTCTTAAGGTTCTCCCCTTTTGAAATCCCTTTTCCTTATCTCCCCCCGGGTTCGCTCTACGTGGGTGGGTTTTATTGAATTTCTGCTTTCTGTCCAACGCGCGGAAAATCGGTGTGGTTATGAGATTCAGAACTTTTGCCCTTCAGTCATCTGCTTTCTTGTTCTCATAAAGAAGCTTCTTTTGTAAAGCTCCCGACAAAATCAACTCTTAGTCATTAAAGTCCGGCTTATTACGGGGGTTAAGGAAAGGGGATTCCAAAAGGGGGAAAACTCAAGAGGAAGACCCCTTGTGGTTTCCACCTTTTGACCCACCAAAGCAGAATTATTAATGAAGTATGACTCAGGGCATTAAAGCGGAACAATGAATTCCTTTTTTTACCCCCAAACGGAGTTGTCAGTTTCACTGTTTCAGGCTTTACCGTTCATTTCAGCTCACCTGCGAGCTGCTTTCAAATTATTTTTTTATGTAATAAGAAAAAGGGGAGACCATAAAGAGCATCAGCCCCATATAGTTTCCCCTTTAAATTATGCATCGGAAAATTATAGCTCAGTCCTCTGAAAAGGCGACAAGCTCCCCCTTTATATCCCTTATATTGTCAAATTCGATGACTACAGGCGCTATCCTTCGGTCATCGGTATCATAGGAGCCGTAAAGTATAAGCTGCCGCTGCACTGCATCCACTGATTTGACCGGCGCTGTGATGGTTTTGTATGAACCGCCGGCTTTGAGCTTGTCCGGAGTAAAACAGATCACCGTGATCTCCGGCGTGTAACCGTCATCTACAGCATCATTTATAAGCCCCAGCTTTCTGTTCAGCAGTTCCGTTTCATGCTCGGAAAGCTCTTCCTTTTCGTCCGTAAGCCTTGATTCCTCACGCACCATATCGTCATATCCGGATAAAGCGGAAAAGGGAGCAAACTGAGCAGCCCGGTCATAAAGTGACATTTGCTTTCGTTTTGCGCTCTGATGATGGGGGAGATCTATGATATCGGCATAGACCTTTTTCGGATTATCATTGTTCATGCCTTGTGACCTCCGATCTGACCGTTTCTTTCTATCGTTGTTCCGCCCTCGATAAAATTCATTCCCTTCAGCACAGCATTTTTGCCGAATCTGTCCTGAAGCGAAAGGGTCGCCCGGAGCAGTCTGCGTTCTTTTTCATCCTGTATTTTTTCAGCCTGCCTTTCTTTTTCAAGCTGGTCATAATCGGTAAACAGATCCAGCTGTTCAGGTTCATCCTCCGGTATCATTGATTCAGGGATGATTCCGGCAGCAGCGATAGTGACCCGCCGTATCAGCAGCTCGGGATCTGTAATGCGCTCATAAAGCTCCATTACAGCCGATACTATCTTTCTTGTGGAATTTGTGTATTTGTCAAGATTTCCCGTTCCGTGAGCATGACGCGGCGCCGCCCTGCCGTAGGGGTCAGAGGAGACCTTGCCGTCGTATATCCTCCCGGTCTTGGTCACAATATAGACAGTATCCCGGATAGTTTTTCCGGGGACATCCGCAGCTATACTGGTTCTGTCATAGCCTATAGTCAGTACAATCTGTCTGGTGACAACTCCTTTTCGCACAAGCTGCTGCACCAGAAGCTCAGCCATTTCTCTGACTATAAGCCCGCCCTTTTCAAAATCATACGGCTCTTTAAGCACCTGACCTGATGAGATCGAATTGGTGCTTGGGCGGTACTGCTTTATGTATTCGATAGTAGTGGGTTCCCAGCCCCATGCATGATCTATAAGCAGCTCCGCATTGATGCCGAAAGCCCTGTAAAGTATATCCTCCATAGCAGGATCCATCGAAGCTCGGGCGATATCACCCATTGTATACAGACCAAGAGCCTCCAGTTTTTTACTGTAGCCTCTGCCTATCCTCCAGAAGTCAGTCAGCGGGCGGTGGCACCATAGCAGCTCCCTGTATTTTTTTTCATCTATCTCAGCGATCCTTACCCCGTCCTTATCAGCGGGAACGTGCTTAGCAACGATATCCATAGCGACCTTTGCAAGATACATATTTGTACCGATGCCGGCTGTTGCGGTTATTCCCGTAGTGTAAAGCACCTCACGGATCATGGTCATTGCAAGACTGCGGGCTGACATTTTGTAGATGGACATATACCTTGTCGCATCAATAAATACCTCATCTATGGAATATACATGGATATCCTCCGGGGCGATGTATTTCAGATAAATAGAATATATTTTTGTGCTGTATTCCTCATAGAGCTTCATCTGCGGCGGAGCGGTGATATAGGATAATCTCAGCGACGGATCCTTTCTGATATCGGGATCGTTATAGGAGGACAGGGCAAACTGATAATTTCCGTTTTCGTCCTTCGGCACAGCTTTCATCCTGACCGCTTCTGCCAGCCTTTCCTGATTTATTTCCTTTACCTTCTGCACGACCTCAAAAAGTCTTGCCCTGCCTGCTATCCCGTAAGCCTTGAGGGAGGGGGATACTGCCAGACAGATGGTTTTTTCCGTGCGCGAGGAATCAGCCACGACCAAATTGGTAGTAAGCGGATCAAGATGCCGCAGCACACATTCAACGCTTGCATAAAAGCTTTTGAGATCTATTGCGATATATGTACGTTTCATAGCTTACTCCTGTTCCGTTATAGGACATTCCACAAACCATCTTCCCACCCGTGAAGCAAAATATTCATTGGTTTTTTCAAAAAACAGGAACTTTTCCACTCCATGTATAACGATAGTATAGCAGTCCCCGCTAAGACTTTTATCCAGAGAGCAGGCTGGGCGGAAATCCTTTATTTCATCAATTCTGAATATACGGCCGTCCGACCATATAATGGAACGGGGCTGCATATATCCTGTGGAATCAAAATCGGTATTGACTTTAACATAAACTCTGTCATATGTGCGTTTCATACAGCATCCCTCCTTTGACAAAATATGGTCAGCTGATTTTAAAATATAAAAAGATCTTCAGACTTTTGGCAATGTATCTTTCTGACCACAGCAGACATACGGCATCATTTATGCGTGAGCTTGTATCTTTCGATATCCTCAGGCTTTGCATAACCGCCGGGCTCAAGAACGCCGATGACCTTTCCTATCAGATAGACTGACTGTTCATCGCTGAAATGCATGACCGGATAAGCCGCATTGAGAGAATGAAGCCCGTCCTTTTCGTAGACCTTTATATAAGTTTCATTTCCCACGATAAAAGCGCCTGTTTCACCGAAATCAAGCCCCGCATTTCCGCTGATGCGACGCACAAGCACATCCTGACCGTCAGAAAAAGCCGGCTCCATACTGTCACCGTTGACTCTGAATATACTGTCGGCGCGCATGACCTGCGGAGTCGAATAGACATAGACAGGCTCAGCATCCGCTTCAAATTCGGTAGGATCGCCTGTACCTGCCGCAAGACTTCTGCTGAAATACAAAAGAATTTTCAGCTCCGGGCAGCTGCCTGAGTCTTCGATTTTTGCCAGACTGTCCATAAGGTTATCCACAACGAATTTATGACCTTCATCAAGAGCCTCATATTTTCTGATAAGCTCCTGCTGCCTGTGGGTAAAAGCCGCAGCCGGCTCTTCCAGATCAAACAGATCATACAGAGTAATATCCAGCGAATTGCAAATGGAAGGAAGAAGATTCACATCCGGTCTTGAACGTCCGGTTTCCCAGTTTGAAATAGAATTTCCGGTTATGCCGAGAGCTTTCGCCATTGCTTTTTGTTCTATGCCCCGTTTTTCACGGTAGAATCTGATGCGCTCACAGATAAGCGGTATATCCGAAGCCGACTGAGAAAGCCCGGTTTCCGGGTCGATAATATGTATCCCCTTATCCGCCGGAAGTCTGAAATTTCTTTTAGGCATAGCTGTCACCTCTTTACATAATACATTACATAGCATAATTTTCGTTATATATATAATAACATAATAAACTGCAAAAGTAAAGACAAATAAATGTAAAATAATGTAAATAATCGGGATGGACAGACAAAGTGAAAACCACATATCACGCAATGTCTTTGCCAAATCAGTCTTGAACATCTTGCTTTGATCTTTGAACTTTGAACTTTGAGCTGCCGCCGCCGGCGGGTTGGTGTAAAATATTTCCGGGAGTTTTCGTAGAGTCGGCTTGAGAAAAATTAGTTGCCACTACCACCCGGCTATAACACGCGGGAACGAAAGCAACGCTTTGTCAGAAACTGCCCCCGCGATTTTGACAAAGGAAAAATAAGTGCTATAATATAGATATGTTACGCACGTTGCGCAATGCATATTGCAAAACAGAAGGGATGTGGCAAAATTCCGCCAAAAGCCAGATTTACACAGCAGGAGATAATACACAAAGCCCAGAAAATAATGGGCGCGTCAGGCATTATCCCATGCACAGCCTGCCGCTACTGCACAAAGGGCTGTCCGCAGCAGATACCGATCCCGGATATCTTCGCATCGATGAATAAGCGCATCGGCAGCGGTCAGCTTGATGAATCGCAGGCTGATTATGACAAACTGACGGCAAGCGGCATCAGCGCTTCAAGCTGTATAGAGTGTGGTCAATGCGAAAACGTCTGTCCGCAGCATATCAGCATTATTGATAATCTCAAGGAATGCAGCAGGACGTTTGAAAAATGATTTGATCATTCAGAAAGGGAAAATATATCATGGTATACGTTATATCAGATCTTCACGGTTATTCAATGAGGAAATTCCGTGCGCTGCTAAAAAAGGCGGATTTTTCAGAAAATGATTTTCTCTATATCATCGGAGATGTAGTAGACCGGAACGGTGACGGAGGAGTTGAAATGCTTCTGTGGCTTCTGGAACAGCCGAATGTACAGCTGATACTGGGCAATCACGAAGAGATGCTTCTGGCGTGTGATTTTCTTTTTGAGGAGATAACAGAGGAATCCATAGAGAGGCTTGACCATGACAAAATGTTTCTGCTGACAAATTATATGTATAACGGCGGAAAGGTAACGATGGAAAGCCTGAAAGCTCTGTCAAAGGATCAGAGAAGTGCAATAATCGAATATCTCAGGGAATGTCCGCTGTATGAAACGGTGGAGGCAGGGGATAAGGACTATCTTCTTGTACATTCAGGGATAGAAAACTTTTCTCCCGGAAGAAAGCTCTCAGATTATACCTCAAAGGAACTGCTGTGGACAAGACCCGATCTGAATGATAAATACTATGACGATATAATCACCGTATTCGGACATACCCCGACGATCCATTACGGAAAAGAATATGCCGGAAAGATATTGAGAACAAAGACATGGATAGATATTGATGTCGGCGCAGGGCATGGGGTAGAGGCAGTATTGCTGAGACTGGATGACGGAAAGGAATTCAGACTGTCAAAATAAAGCCCTGCCTGCTTTTCCGGAAAAGATCAAAATTCAGGTATAAGGAAAAATATCATGGAATTAATAAAATGCGATAAAACACATTCAGAAAAAGTCACAGAGCTTTATCATCGGACGATCAGATATCTTGAAGAAAATATCAATTATCCCAAATGGTCAGAGGAGCATCCCAGCGATTGTAATATTCAGGCTGCAATAATATCCGGTACTCAGTACGCGTGTATTGATAAAGAGAAAATTCTCGGCGCTGTTGTGCTCAGCACAGACCCGGAGGGCTTTTACGAAGCAGGAAACTGGAGCAGGGAGCTGAAAGACGGGGAATGCCTTTTTGTTCACGCATTGGCAGTAGATCCGCTTTTTGCGCATAACGGCATAGGCGTTTTTATGGTGGAGCAATGTATAAAGACTGCAAGACAGGGCGGATATAAAGCTCTGCGTCTGGATGTCGTGCCGGGAAATATTCCTGCCGAGAGCTTGTACAGGAAGATGGGCTTTGTGTTTGCCGGAACTAAGGATCTGAAAAGGAATATTGATGATATCCCGGTTTTTGATCTTTATGAACTGGATCTGATATAACAGCCCGTTTACCGTTATGTAAAAGTGATATTGCACAAAAGCTTTCAAAATAATTATAGAAATTTACAAATTATTAAACATTAACCGGAAAATAAATGTTACAATATAAAAGCTGGAAAGAATTATATATGGCATGTCTTGCAGGACAGCCCTGACAAAAATATGATTTCAGGAGGAAAATATCAATGTATCAGATTAAAGGAAAAATTGACACAAGTAATGCAGCTGAATTTGAAAAGGAAATAATGGCTGTAAAGCCTGCGGAGATAGACGCTTCGCAGCTGGAGTATATTTCAAGCGCAGGACTTCGTGTGCTGCTGAAGCTGGCAAAGGCAGTTGGTGACGTTACTGTATGCAATGTCAGCGGAGATGTATATGAGATATTTGAGGTAACAGGCTTTACCGATCTTCTTAATGTCAAAAAAGCGTTCAGAGAGATCGACCTGACAGGAAAGGAGATCATCGGCAGAGGCGGAAACGGCACTGTCTACCGTCTTGATGAGGAAACGATAGTCAAGGTATATAAGCCTGAATATTCTCTTGAAAAGATCGAAAAGGAACAGAAATATGCAAAGGCAGCCTTTATCAGCGGTATCCCCTCAGTCATTACCTTTGATGTAGTAAAAGCCGGTGACTGCTACGGTGTTGTATTTGAAGCGATGAATTCCGATACTCTTTCCCATGCGATAGTCAATGAGCCGGAAAAATTTGACGAATATATCAGGAAATACGTTGAATTTGCAAAGACCATACATTCTACCGAGATCGCAGGCGATGAGATAGCAACACTCAAAAGCCTTCTGAGTTCAAGGGTAAGCTCAGCGGATATGCTGAAATACTGCGAACAGAGCGACGTTGATACACTGCTCAGCATTATTGACGCAATGGCTGACTGCAATACGCTTGTGCATAATGATCTGCACCCGGGCAATATAATGATCCAGAACGGCGAGCTTATGCTGATAGATATGGGCGAAGCAACAAAGGGCGTCCCGATATAT
>ONNU01000299.1 GCA_900319255.1 uncultured Eubacteriales bacterium | reverse complement strand
TCGGCACTACAGGGCTTAACTTCCGTGTTCGGCATGGGAACGGGTGGACCCCCTGTGTCATCAACACCAACTATATCGCCGCTTAGCGACTTTGTTATTATACCACAGTACAGGATGTTTTACAAGGGGTGCAGGAAAAGAAAAATTATACAATTTGTATAAAATTATAAGATATTACATATTTGCAAAATACATTATAAGTCAGGTGAGCTATATCCTGCAATACATTATGAGCCCAGCCGCCGTTTTTTGCGGCAGCTTTAATTTACCGTTTGGAAAACATTACCATGCTATTTTGCTCCGAAAACCGTTGATTTTGTCCTCTGAGGTGTAAAAAATAAGTTTTTTAAAAAATTTTTTGAAAAAATCAATTTTTGTTGACCTTTTGAGGTCAACTTTTTTGCAGAATGGGCTGAGTTATGAAAGGAGGTTTTAAAAATGAAAAATAAGGGGGAGCTTAGTACAAGAGAAAAACGATTTTGCAGCTTTTATGTCAGCAGCGGAGATTTCCGTGAGGCTGCTTCGCTGGCAGGCTATCCGGATCCTTTGAAAAACGGCGCTGCTCTGCTGTCAAAGGAAAGCATCAACCGGGAGCTTGAACGGCTTTACAATGCAAGAACGGAAAACTGCCGCAATCTTGCAAGAGCAGGATATGAAAGGCTGGCATTCGGAAATGTTACCGATGCGGTGAAGCTGATGTTTGCGCAGGAGCCTGACGAAGAGCAGCTGAAAAGTCTGGATCTGTTCAATATCGCTGAGATCAGGCGGCCGAAGGACGGAGCGCTGGAGATCAAATTCTTTGACAGGATAAAAGCTCTTGAAAAGCTTGAGGCTACACAGCATGAGGATAAAAGCAGGGTGTCTGAATTTTACAGCGCCCTTGTTTCCGGAATAAGGGAGGAGCAGGTAGAATAATGAAATACAGGACTTTTTCAAAAAAACAGCTTGCGGTTCTGAGGTGGTGGTGCGGGGAGGGAGCGGGATGCGACGGTATCATCTGTGACGGCGCAGTCAGAAGCGGAAAAACGCTTTGCATGAGCGTTTCCTTCGTTTCATGGGCAATGGCAAAGTTTTGCGCAGGCAGCTTTGCTATCTGCGGGAAAACCATCCGTTCAGTAAAGCGGAATGTTATCGTACCGCTTTTCGAGGCTCTGAGAGATCTGGGCTTTGATGTGCATGACAGGCTGTCCTCGAATGTTTTTGAGGTATGCGCCGATGGACGGTGCAACAGATTTTATCTTTTCGGGGGCAGGGATGAAGGCTCGGCTTCGCTGATACAGGGAATGACCCTTTGCGGAGTGCTGTTTGATGAAGCGGCGCTTATGCCCCGCTCCTTTGTGGAGCAGGCGGTGGCAAGATGCTCTGTTGAAAGCTCAAAGCTCTGGTTCAACTGCAATCCTGAATATCCCGGTCACTGGTTTAACAGGGAATGGGTGAAAAGGATCGCCGAAAAGAATCTTTATTATCTTCATTTCACCATGGAGGATAATCCGTCTCTTTCGGATGCGGTGCTTGCAAGATACAGAAAAATGTATTCGGGCAGCTTTTATCAGCGATATGTCCTGGGAAAATGGGTCGCCTCCGAGGGGCTTGTATATCCCTTTATGGAGGATGAAAAAATGTACTTTGACGTTCCGGCAGGGGGCTTTGACGATTATGTCATCTCCTGCGATTACGGTACGGTCAATCCATCATCCTTCGGGCTGTGGGGTCTGCATGACGGGATATGGTACAGGATCGGGGAATATTATTACGATTCCCGCACCAGGGGCAGCTCCAGAACGGATGAGGAGCATTACAGCGGTCTGTGTGAACTTGCAGGCAGCCGTGAGATCAGCAGAGTTATCGTTGATCCCTCCGCTGCAAGCTTTATCGAGGTTATCAAAAGACACGGACGCTTCAATGTCGTCCGGGCAAAAAATAATGTCACGGACGGTATCCGTCAGGTCAGCACAGCTCTCAAGCAGGGAAATATACGCATCTGCCGCTGCTGCACAGACAGTATCCGGGAATTCGGACTTTACCGCTGGGAAAGCAGCGGAAAGGATCAACCGGTCAAGGAGAATGATCACGCCATGGATGATATCAGATATTTTACAGCCACCTATCTCAACAGCAGAGAGGATGATATTTTTGCAATAGCGCTTGACAGAGGGGAGGTGATCTATTGAGCTGGTTCGGACTGAAAAGAAAAAAGCAGGAGCTGAGCGTGCAGACATCCCCGGGGGTGGGAAGTGCTCATCCCTTCGGGGCGATAAGCAGATATACTCCGCTTTCAGCCTGCGAAAAAAGGCTGTACCGGTCTCTGAGGGAATCTGTACCGATAATTGACGCAGCCATCGGAAAGATAGTGCGTCTTGTAGGGGGATTTTCAGTAAAATGCAAAAGCGCAGCCGCCCAGCAGGAGCTTGACAGCTTTTTGAAAAACGTACAGGTCAACGGCATTTCAAACGGCATCCACAGCTTTGTCTGCCAGTATCTTGAACAGCTTCTGACATACGGTACAGCTGTGGGTGAGATGGTAACAGACTCATGGGGAAATATAGCCGCGCTTTACAACAGCAGCCTTGATGACGTAGAGCTTGAATACGGACAGGGACCGCTTGATATCAGGATAATAGGCTATGACGGCGCAGGCGTAAGAAAAGAGGTGACATATCCGTCGCTGATACTTTGCAGCGTGCTGATGCCTGAGCCGGGGAGCATTTACGGTACGTCTGTCCTCAAGGGACTTCCGTTCGTCACGGATATCCTTCTGAAGATCTTCAATACCATAGGCACAAACTGGGAAAGAGTAGGCAATGTCCGTTTTGCTGTTACATACAAGCCCCATGAATCCGAAAGAAATTTGACAAAGGACAGGGCAATGCTTATTGCTTCGGAATGGAGCAAGGCGATGAAAAGCCGTGAACCGAGGGATTTTATCAGTGTGGGCGATGTCAGCATCAGGGCGATCGGCGCAGATAATGTAATGCCGGACTGTAATGTTCCCGTAAGATGCATTATGGAACAGATCGTATCAAAGCTTGCAATACCGCCGTTTCTTCTGGGACTTTCCTGGTCATCCACCGAAAGAATGTCCTCCCAGCAGGCGGATATCCTGACAAGCGAGCTTGAATATTACCGCATGATAATTGAAGCTGCAATTTCAAAGATATGCAGCGCTGTTCTCAGACAGAAGGGCTTTGAAGACAGCTATGAGATAGTCTGGGACAGCATAAATCTTCAGGATGAGGTAGAGCTTGCAAAGGCAAGGCTTTACAATGCCCAGGCAAAGCGTCTTGAAGAGGCTGCCGGTGAATGATACGCATACAGAAAAGAAAAAGGAGTGATAGATTGAATAATAAAAGCGAACTTAAAGAAGGCGAGCTGGAGCTTATCAATAACTATACAAGAAGAAGTCTCAGCGAGGATGAGGTCTATGTCTTTTCCCTTGTGCTTTGTGACAATGAGATAGACAGGGATCATGAACGCTTTTCGGATGAGGCTCTGAAGGGGCTTGAAAAGCTGTTCGCCGGAGTCACGGGTATCATGGATCATGACCCGAAAAGCAAAAACCAGAGCGCAAGGATATTTTCATGCAGGCTCGAAGCCCCGGAGGACAGACTTACCCTTGACGGAAGAAAATATAAGCGTCTTACCGCAAGGGCATACATCCCTGTGGCGCAGTGCAGCGAGGAGCTTATCGCAATGATAGACAGCGGAATAAAAAAGGAGGTCAGTATCGGCTGTTCTGTGGGAAAGCGTATCTGTTCTGTGTGCGGAGAGGATATAGGCAGATGCGGGCATATCAAGGGCAGAGTATATGACGGAAAGCATTGCTATGCTGTTCTTGATGAGCCGAAGGATGCATATGAATGGTCATTTGTCGCTGTCCCGGCGCAGAAGGCTGCGGGGATAATCAAAGGCTATAAAATTACCGGCGAAGCCGGAGAAAATGATCGCAAAGGAGAGATTACACTGGAAAACAACGATATCGAAAAAAGAATATTCATCGGCGGAAAACAAAGCTTTACCGCAGATGAGATCAGCGCTCTTGCTGACAGGCTGCGAACTCTGAATGAAAAAGCGGCTGACGGCGAGACATACCGCAGAAGGCTTGAAACGGATATAAACAAGGCGGCAGCCATTGCGCTCCCGGGACTGAAAAGAGATACTCTCTGCTTTATCACGGATAAAATGAGCGCCCGCCAGCTTGAGGAGCTTTGCGCAGCTCTGACGGAAAAGGCGGCTTCGGTAATGCCCCTGCGTCCCCAGCTTTCGCCTGCGGGAAGAAATGAAAAGCATGACAACAGCGATTACAGAAATATTTAAGGAGGAAAATAACAATGGATGTATGTTTTAACGGTTTTGGTGAGAATGTTCTCACTTTTATAGCAAGCGGCACTATCAATGCGGGTGATCCCGTGATGATAAGCGCCAACGGTACGGTAGTGAAGGCAAGCGGCAGCTTCTGCGGCATCTGCCTTGGTGTAAGAAACGGCTATGCGGCAGTGCAGGTACAGGGCTATGCAAAGGTTGCGTATTCCTCTGCGCCCTCTGTGGGCTATGCAAAGATCTCCGCTTCGGGCGGAAAGATCGCTCCCGACAATGATACAGGCAGGGAATACCTTGTGATAGACGTTGATACCACAGCTCTGACAGCAGGCATCATGCTCTGATCGGCTGCCGGTCAGGGAAGGGCGGGGGTGCTTCTGCGTTCAAGGCAGCGCAGAGTACCCGCAGCCCGGAAAAAACAGATATTAAACTATAAATAAAAAAGAGAGGTAATTAAAATATGACATATGATAATATCAGACTTGAAAAAGGAATGTATACCGGAGGGGTAAAGACCTTTACAGATGTTCTTGAGGAGCTGGATCCTTCGGAGAATTACAGAAATACTGAGCTTGAGGGACTGGATGCTTATCAGCGCCAGCTCAAGAGATTCGATATCAGAGTCGGAGGTCCCGGCTCTGACAGCGTGAGCAAATTCTTCCAGAGCAGCGACAGTGCAGCTCTTTTCCCTGAATATGTATCCAGAGCGGTAAGACAGGGAATGGAAAGAGCAGATATCCTTTCCGATGTTATTGCGGCAAAGACCGTTATTGACGGACTGGACTACCGCTCAGTGGTATCTACTCCCTCTGGTGATGACAAATCCCTCAAGCCCACAGGGGAGGGCGCTTTCCTCCCCCACACAGAGGTAAAGACCGGGGATCATCTTGTAAAGCTGCAGAAAAGAGGCAGGATGCTTGTTGCGTCCTATGAGGCTGTGAAATTCCAGAAGCTGGATATCTTCACGGTAACTCTCCGCCAGATCGGCGCATATATCGCAAGACAGCAGCTTTTTGACGCTGTGGATGTGCTTATCAACGGCGACGGCAATAATAATGCTGCCGAGACAGTAAGCGCAGCGGAAAGCAATAAGGTTTCCTATGACGATCTTGTAAAGATCTGGGCGGAGCTTTCACCCTATGAATTCAATACGCTTCTTGCGCCGACGGACGGAATGAAAAAGCTTCTGGGAATGAATGAAATGAAGGATTCCCATGCGGGACTTCAGTTCCATGCATCAGGCAGAATGATCACTCCGCTGGGAGCAAACCTTCTTCATGTACCCGGCATCAGCGGCACAAAGCTTGTTGCATTTGACAAGAACTGCGCTCTTGAGATGGTACAGTCCGGAGGTGTCATCACCGATCATGACAAGCTTATCGACAGACAGCTTGAAAGGGCTTCCATCAGCTGCATAACCGGATTTGCAAAGCTCTTCCCGGATTCAGTAAAGGTGCTTGAATATTAAGGAGGACTGACGGTTGGATGTAAATAATGTTCTTGATATATTCCGCCGTCTGTCAGGACTTGATAGCGAGCAGGCGGCATATTATATGAGCTTCTGTACAGGCGCTGTATCCTATGTAAGCAGCCGCCTTTCAGGAGATGCGGACAGCTCTGTCACCGGACAGGCTGAATATGCCGCCGCTGCCCTTGCGTATTACCGTTATATGCTGATGGATGCTTCAAATAATCTCAGCAGCGAGATGAAGGTCGGGGATATCAGCATGAAGGCGGATACCTTCAGGGCGGCAGATGCGGCGGAAAAGCTATGCAGGGATGCATTCAGCGCCATCAGCCGGTATCTTACAGATGAGGGTTTTGCTTTCAGGGGAGTGTGAGGATATGAGATTTTCAATTGAAGCCGCTATCAAAAGACTGGGCGTAGTCCTTACTATCCAGAAAGGCGGGAATACATATTCCAATATGGGAGTGATCGTTCCCTCGAGAGAGATGCGCAGATCGGACGGGGGCGTTGTCCATGCAGGCAGCGCTCTTTCTGAACCGGCGCAGTA
Source organism: uncultured Eubacteriales bacterium (assembly GCA_900319255.1). Taxonomy (GTDB): domain Bacteria; phylum Bacillota; class Clostridia; order Oscillospirales; family Acutalibacteraceae; genus UBA1213. The sequence goes on along the minus strand of ONNU01000299.1, from coordinate 5,035 downwards.
TATGATATATGCTGCGGGTGATCTTCTGAGCGGCGCTGTAAGAGGGGATACTGTCAGCGATGGCAGAAATGAATACTATATACTATGGACGGATAAATATGACTGCAGGTTCTGTAATTATACAAGAGCCTGCGCAAGGATCATAAGACCGGAGGTTGAAATTTGAATTATACTGATACTTTGATACAGAGAGTTAAAAACAGCTCCCGGATCATCGGCATCAGCATCGTTGAGGAGGGCGGACTTTATCGTCTGCCCTTTCCGGTGCCGGAGCCATATGCTGTGCTGATGAGCGGCAGGGAGAACAGGGAGTTCCTTCTGGGAAACGATGCACCGGTTACGGAGGAAAAGCTGGTAATAAAGGTGATATGCAGCGAAACGGACGGCGCTCAGGTGTGCGTAGAGGCAGCAAAGGAGCTTTGCACAGCGCTGGTAACGCTGGATGAGGAAAAAAGAGTCACGGGATTTTCGGTCTCGGGCTGCAGCTTCAACAATGATCTGGTCTGTTATGAGACCGGGATCACAGTAGGACTGAGAGAATACAGTGTCAGCGGGGGTGATGATAATCGGGATCAATGAATATATCTGCGCAAGGGATGCGGATATCATTATAGACGGCAAAAAGGTCTTTCAGGCGCAAAAGCTTGAGATAAAGAAAAGCTCGGGGCTTCGTCCGGTAAGAAGCTGCTTTCAGACTGAAACAGCGGCTTATGTCAGGACACAGCCGGTCTACAGGGCAACGCTTACGGGGATCAGGTTTAAAAAGCCCTTTGAAAACTGCAATTTTGCAGATCTTGATAATTTTACTCTTTCTGCCCGGGCAGACGGAAGAGCGGTAACTCTTTACGGCTGTATGTGGGAGGATTTTCTTGCGGCGGCTGATAAAAGCAGCTTCAGCGAGAGAATAAGCGCAAGGGCAGTGAGAATGGAAACGGAGGATCAGGAGTGACGGAAAATGAAAGAGGGGAGAGGATTTATATACCTTCTCCCGATAAAACAGAGGAATATGAACAGGCGGCAAATATATCTGAGCTGATACGTTATGATATGCTCAGATATGAAAGGAAGCTGGAGCTTCAGGAGGAGCTTTTATGAACAGCAAAGGAAAAATGAGCTTCCGGGATTTTATATTCCCCATAAATCCCCAGATCATAAGGATCAGAAACGAAAATAATCTCAGCTCGGAGCTTACGGCAGGCGGGGGTGCTTCAATATCCTGCAACGGAGAAAAGCCCGCTGTAATAAGCGGCAGCGGACAGTTCACCGGAGATGACTGTGTGCAGACCTTTGAAAGGCTGCGCGCGGAAATGAACAGGGGAGGAATGCTGTATATTCCTGCCGGAAAGCCGGTTTTTGCATATCTCAGGGCGCTTGAGCTTATTTGTGAGGATGTTGAAGGCGCAGTCAGATACAGCTTTGAATTTGTAAAAGGCATCGCTGATAAATGCTGCGGTGAGAAAAGAGTGATCTACGGCGACGATGAAAGCTGTCTGTGGGATTATTCCTATCGTTATGATATCCCGGTGACGGTGCTGATGCGGCTGAATACGCATATAAGACGCCCGGACATCCCGATAAAGCGAAATGAAAGGATATATCTATGCTGAAAATAAAACTTACGGATAAAAACGGCAGAGAAGTGCCGGATATGAGCCTGCGCAGCCTGCATATCGTGTTTTCGGAGGATGCACCTGCGGTTTCGATGACTGCTGTGCTGATACCCGGGGGAAGAATACAGGAAATATATTGCTGTGAGGCTGAATATAACGGCGAAAGACTGTTCTCCGGCAGCGTTGACGAACAGATTGAGGAACACAGCGGCAAAGGACATTTCCTGACGCTGAGGGCAAGGAGCCGGGAGGCAGTTCTCCTTGATAATGAAGCAATGCCCCAGACCTATAATATGCCCTGCTTCGGACTGATATTTGAAAGGCATTTCAGACCGCTGGGATTTACCGGATTCTGCGGGACGGACGAGGTATTCAACGGCGAGCTGACTGTGACAAAGGGCATGAGCCAGTGGAGCGTGCTTTCAGCCTTTTGCAGAAGCTTTACCGGAACCACGCCCCGGGTCAATGATGATGGAATAATTGATATCAGCGGAAGCTCTGTCCCCGGAAGGATACATATTGACAGGGATATTATAATAACGCTGAAAAATACTCTCAGAAGAAGCGCTCCGGTATCCCGTATACTTGCAAGGACTTTTGTTGCAGGAGGTTATAATATGGAATTTCAAAGCAAAAGGGCAAAGGAGCTGGGTATAGAAAAAACAAGATATGTCAATGCTCTCGGTGACGGTATCAGGGGGATCGGAGATATCCGCAGGCTGATGGAAAGATCCGAAAGAGCATATGATACTATGGAGCTTCGCTGTACAGGAATAATAAAATGCTGTCCCGGGGATATTCTTACCGTTGGCGGAAAAGAGGGTGAATATATCATAAGGGACGTTTCATTTTCAGCTGACAGCAAAGGTGAAAGGACTACTATAAAAGCAGAGGTGAATAATAATGTGGCTTAGCAGAAGTATGGCGCCAAAAAAAGAAAAAAGCATTGCCGAAACAGCAGCTTCCGGCAGCGGTATTGATACAAGGATCGCCGCCGTTTCGGGACAGGGCAAGGGTCAGTGCGAGATGGTGAATCCGCCGGGTATACTGAGCCTGCCGGGGGAAAACAATAATATCGTGGTGATACCCTCCGGAGGCAGACAGCTTTGCATCGGAGTGAAGGTTCCGTATTATGAGCATGATATCGAGCCGGGTGAGGTGCTTATCATGTCGGACGGAGGCGCAAGCATAAAGCTTTGCAATGACGGCAAGGTCTATATCAATGGGAGGGAAGTATGATGGTTAATGCAGCAGGATTTAAAAGAAGCCTGTATATTTCCCTTTTCGGACACAGAGGGGGCTTTATCTATGACCGGGAGCTTGGAAGCAGATTGTATATGAGCTATCCCCATAGCAGCGGGGAAGAGATATGCGTAGCTTATGCAAGAGATGCGCTTGGATGCTTTCCCGGATGTGAGGTCATCGGGGTTAGTGATGAGGGTATCAGGGTTGAAGCTGACGGTCAGACGTTTTTGATAGAGCCGGAATAAAAAACTCCCCCAAAAAAATCAGTCATTTTCAAAGCGAACCGAGAAAATGACGCGGCTCAGCGAAGAAAACTGCACAATAAAAAAATATGTTTTATCGTATAAACAAGGCTTTTTTCAAAATTTTACAATCAGCTATGTATAAAGAAAGGAGACGATCACAATTAGCTACAGCTATGATGAAATACTTGAAAGAATGAAGGACAAATATTATGAACTGACGGAAAAGGATGCGGATGAGGTCAGCGATGCCGGGATCATGCTCAGACTGCTTGCGGGCGAGCTTTTCGGGCTGAATTCCTATATTGAATGGCTGAAGCGTTCCATGTTCATTTCCGGCGCAGAGGGCGAGGCTCTGGAGCTTCACGCAAGACAAAGAGGTATCGAAAGAAGCATCGGCAGCAAAGCGGTGGGTTCGATACTGGTGGAGGTGGACAGCCCGCTGGAATACGATGTTGTCATACCCGCAGGAACAGTGTTTTCAACAAGCGACGGTACTCTTTATTATGAAAGCACACAGCAGGGCGTGATATACAGCGGAACGGGCAGGACGCTGCTTGAGGCCCGGGCTGAATACAGCGGCAGCAGATATAATGTGGAAGCCGGAGAGGTCACGACCGTTGTTACATATTTTTCAAGCGGTCTGAGCATTTCAAATGCGTCTGCATTTACCGGCGGTACGGATGATGAAACGGATGAACAGCTGAGGAAAAGGCTTGAGGCATCCTTTGCAGAGCTTTCAAACGGGCTGAATCACGCCTACTATAAAAAGCTTGCGGAAAGCGATGAGGGTGTTTTCTCTGCAAATACCACAGATATTATCCAGGGCACTAATACAATGAACGTATATCTTGCGCAGCAGGGGGCAAGCGTTGATAATGCCACCGTTCAGCGTGTGCAGGCGGTTATGACGGCGAACCGTATTCCGGGTATTGATATCCGGGTCTTTGCCGCAAGCCTTACGCCGGTCAATGTCAGTGTGGATATTACAGTCAGAAACGGATATCCTGTGACAAGGGCTGTGAGCGATACTGAAAATGCGGTGAGAAGCTATTTTTCAGGACTTAAAGTCGGCGAGGACTTTGTATGTAATAAGCTGGGAGCTGCAATCATCGCTGTTGAAGGGGTGGATAATTATACCTTCAATAATCTCAGCGATGCTGCGGGAGTCAGCAATTATCTTTTTACTCTCGGCACTCTTGCCGTTGAAAGGAGCGTTTAAGCTATGAGCAATCATGCTTTTGCTGCTCTGTCCGGGAGACTTGAGGGTCTCGGGATATATGATATTACTCAGGGCAGCGAGATCTTTTCAAGACTTTCGGCTCTGGCTGAGGGGTTTGAGCTTTATTATGAGATACTTGATGATATTTTCAAGGAAATGTTTGTCTGCACTGCGGAAAATGAGGGACTTGAGGAATATGAAAAAATGCTGCCGGTCATCAATACCGACAGCAGTACACAGGGGAGAAGAAACAGTATTATATCCGCTCTGTCCGTAAATGAGAAAAACGGAGCGGAAAGGATACTCGGACATATCGGGGATATCTATAATATCACCGGGGAACTGACCGGGAGCGGACGGACGCTTACCTTTACAACCGACGCTCAGCTCACCAGTCAGCAGGCGCAGCTGATAGAGGATCATATCAGTTCTCTTATGCCTGTGGGAACCTCCTTTGAGCTTGTTCTGAATACTTAGCCCGGGATATTATCCCGGAATGAAAAAAGGCTGTCTGCCAAAAAAGCAGACAGCCTGATCGTTTTTTTCTTGCAAAAGCAGACCTTGCTCAGGAATTATTCCTTAGAAGCCTTCTTTGTCATAACAACAGCTGTGCCGAGTGAAGCAAGAACTACAGCTACGAGAGCAATTGCAGATGTTGTGTCACCAGTTGCAGGTGAAGCACCGTCTGTGTTTGCTGTGCCAGCAGGAGTTGTTGT
>ONNU01000300.1 GCA_900319255.1 uncultured Eubacteriales bacterium | reverse complement strand
CTTTCTGATGATCAGAATTCTGCGCCGAGATTCTCCATGGAATCTATAACTATAACACAATCAGGATCAACATTCTGCATCACATAGTACATCTGTTCTTCCGGGATAGCTACACATCCGCCTGTGCGGGGCTTTCTGTTGCCGAAGCAGTGCAGGAAAATTGCTGAACCCTTGCCGGCTGTGCCCTCCTCATTGTAGCTGATATTCATGCAGTATTGATATTCAAACTGATAATCAAGTATATGCTCGCTGTCATCCTTGTTCAGATCGGGATAATCATTTATGCTGACCATCTGATTATATTTATAGTTGCTGTCGCCTGACCAGTAGGTGTCATCACTGACCTTTGTGTATTCCATTGCGCAGCCGGGATCATCAGCAATGCCAAAGGCTTTTGTAAAGTGGAAGGTTCCCACAGGAGTTTTGCCGTCGCCCTCCTTGGTTTTGCCTAAGCCCTCCTTACCGATGTAGCCCGGTGTTGTCATTATCATTTTCCATTTGCCGTTTTCGTCCTTTTCATGCATGGATATCCATGCGGTGGATCTCTCATAGCCGGCTACGACAAAAAGCTGCTTTGCATCCTTCGCAGCGTCAAGCTTTGTGACCCACTCAGGCGAATCCTCCGCCTCAAGAGAAAGACGCTCCATGGGTGTGGTGAATAAAGCCGTCTGTGAGCTTTCGGCAGCTTCAGACTGTGAAGCTTTTTCGGCTGACGATGCTGTGCTTGTCTGTTTGTCTGCGCTGCTGCATCCGGAAAGCGCTGCTACTCCGGCGATAAGCAGTACCGCAGAAATTCCTGATATAATTTTTTTAGCTTTCATATTCATTATCCTTATATTATTCTTCGTTCTTCCTATGCTTTTTGCTGAGCAATACTGCTGCGCCGAGACTGCCGAGGGTTAACGCTGCAAGGGCTGCCAATGCAGCAGCCGCATCACCTGTAGCAGGCGCATTTGCGGAGGTGGTTACGGATGTGCTTGTGCTTGTGCCGGTTGTAGTAGTATTATTTGCAGCGGTTTTGCTGGTTTCAGAAGCTTCCTTCTTATCGTCAGTCTTTTTATCCGTACTGCTTTCTTCACTATCCTCAACTAACTCAAATACCGCAATAAGCTCCATAGCTTCATTTACTTCTACACTGTAGGTCGCATCTGTTGAAACGATTTTTCCGTCAGCGGTGTTTCTCCAGCCGATGAACTTGTAGCCCTCGTCTGCCTTAGCCTTGATAACAACGGAATTGCCGGGGATCACATTCAGAGCAAGCGACTGGAAGGGCATATCTTCATCAAACCGGGGATCGTCATCCGTCAGGCTGCCTGTGACCTGACCCTTACCCTCGGTGTTTACCTGGAGAAGAACTCTGTCCACATCCAGATCAAAATGTGCAGTGATATTCATATCCTTGGTCACTTCAACGCTGAGGGTATCCTCAAAGCTGATAACCTCATTTTTATCCTCGTCATACCAGAAGAGGAATCTGTAGCCCTCGTCCGCCCTGGTTCTGAGATTAACGGTTCTGCCCTCAAGAACGGAAAGCGCAAGCGATGTATAGTGGTCATCGTCAAATTCAGGCTCAGAGCCGTCCTCAGTGTATGTAAGCTCACCGAAGCCTTCTCCGATATTGACATTTACACTATGTCTTTCGCCGGCAATATCAAAAACTGCCACCAGATATAAAGGCTCCTCCATTTTTACATCAATGGTATCCTCCATTGAATAAATTTCAGATGTATCATTGTTTATCCAGCAAACGAACGTATATCCATCCTTTGGCTTAGCTTTCAGCCTGGCTGTTCTGCCCTTGATAACATTCATAAGGAGGGACTGTGTCGGGAAATCGTCATCAAATTCAGGCTCGGTGCCGTCCATTGTACCTTCGATAATTCCTTCGCCCATAACACCGCCCCGAAGCTCAACTCTTTCGCCGTCCTCATCAAAAAATGCGACCAGCTCCGTAGCCTTGTTTATTTCAATTTCGATGGTATCATTTGTTGAATAGATCTCTTCGGTATCCATATCAAACCAGTATACAAACTGAAAGCCTTCATTTCCTTTTGCCTTCAGCTTTGCTGTAGCGCCCTTGTCCATATTGAATGAAAGAGACTGCACAGGAGCATCATCGTTAAATACAGGCTCGCTGCCGTCATCAGTTCCTGCTATCTGACCATCGCCCATGCAGCTGACCTTCAGCAGTACCTTGTCTGTCTGGGTCTGTCTCTGATCCTGATTATTGTTTTCTGTTCCGTCGGGTGTTGCGAAAGCGGTTGCTGTTCCTATTGTGCCGGCAAGAGCAAGAACCAGCATAAGCGTTATTATTTTTTTCATAGTATTACCTCCTGAAATAATATTTTTTTACGGCAAAGCTTCATTGCAGTCCGCCGGATATTTTTGTTTTTTCAGGCTGCTTTGAAAAGTCATTATGTCTGAAAGCATCCATTCCGGCACCCTTTGACTATCTGTTGCAACTGAAAGGTCAGTCTATTCTTTTGAAGAACCGTGCCCGACTTCCATAATACTTACAGCCATATAATATCTGATAGATTATATCAGGAAACCATAATATTTTCAAGAGTATTTTTCAGGAAATACTAAAAAAAGAGAGGCAGTTTTCACCACCTCTCAGGATGAGAAGACAATTTTATAAAAACTATCTTCTCATATCTATTTAATTAAATACTATATTTTGATATTAAATTATGTAAGTATGTTTTTTCAGGGTAAAAAAATTCCCCTCAGCCATGAATCGCTCACAGCGGAGGGGATGATCTGTATGATTAGTGATATATACGGCAGAAAGTACGGCAGAAAGCTGCTGAAACAGATCATCTTCTGGGTGTTGATCTGTTATGCGCACCGCTTTCTGAACGGCTGTAAAATTCCTTTTTGGCAGAGAACATATTTTGTTCAGCTTCCTTGACAAGCTCCGGTATCTCCATATTGCTTTCTTCTTTATTCCACACTGAGACGCCGAAGGATATATTGTAGCCGTCCCTTTCCAGCGCCTTTGTTATCCCTTCGATAAGAGTGAAAACAAAGAGCTTGCAGGATTTGTCACCAAGGCTCTGACAGAAAGGACAGGACTTGCGACAGTAAAAGTAAACGGCAAGGACTATTATATGGCAGGTTCGCCATTGGATACTGTAGGCTGGACTGTTATTTACTTTATTGATAAGGGAATTACCGAAAAGCCTGCTCAGCTCATGATGACCGAATACGACCGCATCAATGATGAAGCTACAGGCAAATTCAATGACGGTATGAATCATTCAAAGCAGACATTATTTATCATGATAGCATTATTGCTTATTATGGGATCTGCTGCCGCGCTTATCGTAGCAAAAAGGATCGTAAAGCCCATTGAGCATATGACAAAGCGCATCCACGAGATAAGCGGAACAGATCTTGCATTTGAAATGGATGATACCTACCGCACAGGCGACGAAATAGAGATGCTGGCGGAGTCATTTACAACTCTTTCAAAACGAACCATCAGCTATATTGAGCAGATCACAAAAATCACGGCAGAAAAGGAGCGTATCGGCGCCGAGCTGGAGCTTGCAACAAAAATACAGGCGGATATGCTGCCGAATCTGTACCCGGCATTCCCTGAGAGGGAGGAATTTGATATCTATGCCACAATGACCCCTGCAAAGGAGGTGGGCGGCGATTTCTACGACTTCTTCCTTATAGACGACGATCATCTCGGAATTGTTATGGCAGATGTTTCCGGCAAGAGTGTTCCGGCAGCGCTGTTTATGATGATGTCAAAGATCCTCGTGAATAACTATGCTATGATGGGCGGCAGTCCTGCGAAGGTTCTGGAGCAGACAAATACGCAGATATGCAAGAATAATGATGAAGATATGTTCGTCACCGTATGGCTCGGAATACTTGATCTGTCAACAGGCAGACTGACAGCCGCAAATGCCGGACACGAATACCCCGTACTTTTGAAGCCTGACGGAAAATTTGAATTGTATAAGGATAAGCACGGATTTGTTGTGGGCGGAATGTCAGGGCTGAAATTCAAGGAATACACCATTGATCTGAAGCCCGGCTCAAAGCTGTTCCTGTATACCGATGGCGTACCCGAAGCAACAGACAGCGAAAAGGAGCTTTTCGGTACTGATAGAATGGCAGCAGCCCTGAATGAAAAAACCGACGGTTCACCCAAGGAGATACTTGATACTGTCAGAAGCTCTGTCAATGGTTTTGTAAAGGAAGCAGAGCAGTTTGACGATCTTACAATGCTGTGCCTTGAATATAGAGGCAAGGAAGAAAAATAATTATAAAATATATTAAGGACGAGGATTACAATATCTATGTAGTCACCGGAGCCGCCAGCGAAACATTAAAAGAAAAATTTTTCGAGGTATTGGAAAAATAAAACCCGTCCGCTGCAAATTTTTTCACGGCTGTTTTCAATATCAGCCTGCGCAGCACGGGAAGCCTGAAAATATTATTTAGCAGATCACTATATCAGCCTACTTTTAACCCCCGACCGCAGAAATAACCAGCGGTCGGGGTAAATTTTATTATAAGTATATCCGGTCACCAGCTCAGAACTTCTTTCTTTGAGCTTTGCGCTTTGAACTTTGAGCTAATATATATCGTTCGTGTAAAATATTTCCGGGAGTTTTCGCAGGAGTTGGATCGAGAAAAAACTGTTTCCCTTACAATCCAAGTATAACACGCGAGAGCGAAAGCAACGCTTTGTCAGACCTGCCCCCGCGATTTTGGGTGCAGCGTCGACGCT
>ONNU01000301.1 GCA_900319255.1 uncultured Eubacteriales bacterium | reverse complement strand
GTTGAAACCACAAGGGGTTTCCCCCTTTGGGAATCCCCTTTCCTTATCCCCCATCGCAAGCCAATTCCTAATTCCTAACTCCAAATTCCTAATTCCTTTCAATTCCAAATTCCAAATTTTACTAACCACTACCACCTAACTATAACACGCGAGAACGAAAGAAAAGCATTGTCAAATCTGACCCCGCGATTTTGACACCGGCGGCACGCCGGCGCCGGCGGCAACGGTGGGTTTGACAAAAAATCAGTTTTACTATATAATTTATAAATACTGTAATTCTGTCGGAAAGGATACTATTATGATAAGCGAATATTTTGCCATCGCTGCCGGTCTTGTAATCATGGTCGTCACGGTCATTGTTATGCTCCGGAAAAAATACAGCTATGAACGGGTGCTTGCAGCTTCCGTTATGATACTTTATCTTACCGGTGTGATATGCCTGACCTTCTTCCCTATTGATATCACCCATACTGTGGATCCCGATTTCAATGTGTTTGAACATAATCTGAAGCTTATCCCTTTCAGCACTATTATTTTTGATATCACCCGGGGTCATCTGTTCTATTTCCTTGTCCAGACAGGCGGGAATCTCATTATGACTGTTCCTTTCGGAATATTGCTGCCTGTTGTTTACAAGGCAAAAAAACAAAGCCGGTATGCTTTGATATTCTTTGGCTTTACCTTTATTATCGAGCTTACCCAGTTTATTATCGGCGCAGCTCTCGGAACATTTTACCGTACAGCTGATGTTGATGATATTATTCTTAATTTCACCGGAGCAATGCTCGGGTATCTTCTGTTCAGGATCATTAAGAAAATATATATCAGAAAAAAACAAAATGCATCATAAAAATTTTTCAGCCGCCCCGCATATAACGGGACGGCTGAATTTTTGATTTATATATCTGCTGAAAATTAATCGCTTTCAGGCTCTGTGGGATTGAGGAGCTCTGTTTCAAATTTTTCGCCGCTTGTCTGTATCACATCACACTCTGTAAAAACAATGATCTCCATTTCAGCCTTATTATAGATTTCTTTCATTATTCAAGGCACCTCCTTATCAGTCATAATCCGGGCTGCCGAAATAATCATAAGCTGCCTCCGAATAACGATACAATGCGCGCATTACATTGCACAGCTCAATCTTCTTTGCATCAGTGCTGCTCTGATACTTCCTGACAGCTGTATGAGCATATGCCAGCGGAAAGGTGTTAATAAGTTCTGTATCACCGTCAATGAAGAGATAATAATCCTTCCTCAGATTCTTTGCGCTGATATTCTCAATTGCAACATAATATTTGTTATCGCCGGCTGATACAGGTGTAAGCTTCTTTCCGCCGACAGTAAAGGTATGCTTTTTGATATCATCGCATGAGAAATAGAATTTAAGCTTCGTTTCTGAGTCAAGTACAAGCGAATAGCCCTCAAATTTAAGATCCTGAGGTATGCCGTCGGAAATATAGAAGCTATTGTAATACATATTGTCTGCATTAATATTATCTATTGAAACCAGTCCGGTAGTATTTGCGCTGTCCCTGTTATAGTCAAAATAGAGCTGAGCATATGTGCCGTAGGTCTCAATAGCCTTTACAAGCTTTACAAGAGAATAATCACTATCATTCTGCTTTACTGTATTTACATAATCCTGGATACTGAATGAATAGGTATTGGCATCTCCTGTGGAAACCGGAGTGCCGTTATTATCCTTGAGCAGGATCTGCTTATTGCCGCCTGTGCTGTAGACTGAGAATGTTACCTTATCCTTGAGCTGAGCAGCAGAAAGCTTATATGTAAACCTGAAGCCGTTGTCAATATCAAACCCTGCATCATTCAGCATTATCTTCTGATCACCCTCAGGACCGCTGAGCAGTACATATGAATCAGGATCCTGGAGAACATCCTTCGGGAATACAGCATAGAAATTAAGTCCTATCTGACCCTCAAGCGTAAGGCTCGCTCCGTTTACGATACAGTTATTATATTCAGCATAATCACGTAAATATGTAACTATATCAGAATCAGTAGCTTCTGTTTTCTCGACAGTAAACTCCGCATATTTTCCTGTTCCGGAAACTATTTCAGCACTGTCAGACTTATGCCATCCGGTAAAGACAGCATTTTTATTGGGAAGCTTGGAATATTCGTTAATTTTCGATCCGACAGGAAGAGAAAGATTACAAAGCCTTGTACATCCGTCAAACGCATCATAGAAATAACTGTATTGGCTCAGCACGGGCAGAGTTACCGCTTCAAGTGATGAGCAGCCTGAAAATGCATCGGACACTGACTGTACATTATCTAACTTGACAGAAGAAAGATCGACTGTTTTCAGTGAAGAACAACCATTAAACATATCAGATATTGAGTTTGCAGGCGTATTACTTTCTGAACCGACGAAGGTTGAGAAATCTATATTAGTGAGTGAAGAGCAATCTCTGAACATTCCACTAATGCCGTCATAGGTAATGCCCTTTATATTGAAATCATTACCGAATATGATATCCTCAAGACCAGTACAGCCGGAGAACATATTTTCCATGGTAGTAACTGAGGTGGTATTGAATGAGCTGAGATCCAGTGTTGTAAGAGATTCACAGCCGCTGAACATTGCTTTCATTCCTTCCTCATCTGAATCAAGAGATGTATTCTCAGGAATCTTTCCTACATTTGCTGTATTGAAGCCGCTGAGATTAAGAGCTGCTACCTTGGAATCTCTGAACATTCCGCCCATTGCATATACCTTTGAGGTATCGAATTTATCGCCGAAAATTATTTTCTTTGCCTTGACGTTCTTGAACATTCCAACCATCTTTTCAACATTACGGGTATCAAAGCTGCTGACATTCAGCTCTTCGACGTCAAGTCCGACAAATAATCTCGACATATCGGTTACTTCTGATGTATCATAATCATTGAGATCAAGACCTGTGATCGTAAAAGGCGCAGATTCGCTGCCTTCAAACATTCCTGCCATATTTGTAAGATGCTGAGTTACAATATGACCCTTGAATTCGAGGCTTACGCTGTGCCCTGTATAGCGGACATCGAACATATCGCTGCAGTTTCCGAAAAATGTTACGCCGTCGTTTACTATATAGCTGAATACTTCAGGTTCCCAGTAATTATCTACATTATAATTTGTACCATGCTCTTCGTTATAAGCCTCTAACATATGTCCACATTCAGTTTTTATACTCTCCAATATCGAGGAGTTATATTCGCCCTCTTCAAGAGTAAGGGCACGTTTTCCGCCCTCAGAACCATCAAAAATATCATAGCTCCATTTCAGCTCTGAGGTTTTTCTGATATAGGTTCCTGCACCGTTGATCTCAGCGTACTCATCACCGCCGGAAATGATCTGTCCGGACTGGTCGCCGTTCACGATCCAACCGAGAACAGCGCTTTTGGCATTATCGACCGCACCTGTATTAAGAAGCTCCGCATTCTTTTTGATCGGGAATTTATCGGAAATAGTGATGGTACGGATACCTGATGAGCTGAACATAACATCAGAATAATAATCGGGATTCGCCGAAACTGCATTTGATGCATCAAATGAAGACAGATCAAGCTCACTCAATGATGTACATCCATAGAACATTGACGAGAAGCTTGTAGCACTCAAGGTATTGAATTTAGTCAGTCCGTTGATTTTATTGAGAGATGAACAATCATAGAACATACTATCAAAATATTGTACATTTCCTGTATCAATATCGTTTCCGAAATTCAGTTCCTTGAGTGATGAACAACTGCGGAACATACTTTCCATATCAGTTGCAGCAGCAAAACTCAGTTTTGAAAGATCCAGTTCAGTCAAAGCATAGCAATATGCAAACATATACTCGAAGTTGTTTCCATTATCAGTCTTGAAATTATCTCCGAAATCAACATTCTGAAGTGCAGTACAATCATAGAACATATAACTCATATCAGTAACATTAGAAGTATTAATATCCAGATCGAGATTTTCAAGCAATGGACAAATACTGAACATACTCGATGTATTCGTTAAATTTGAAGTAGTTATCTTTGCCATTCTAACTGATTTCAGCTTAGAATTATACGCAAAAAGATTCTTCAAAGATGTAGCTTCTGAAAAATCTGCATTACTGACATCAATACTCTCACATAAAGAGAAATAGGAAAATAGTGATAAACAATCTCCCGTAAAAATTACACCCGCTTCTGAAGTGATATTTTTTACAGTATCTTTTCCCTCATTGATACTAAAATAAGGGTTCTCATATGTACCTGCCTTAATAGTAAGGGTACCGGATTCATCAATAGTATATGCGACCTGAGTGGTGCCAGCTGCATTGACAGTAATAGAAGCAGGCGCAAAATCAATGACCGTACCGGTAACTGCAGCTCCGCCCACAAGTGTCAGCACCAAAGCAGCAGCAATGATCTTTTTCGTAAATCTTTTAATTTTATCTGACATTTACATTCCTCCGTTCCAAAAAATAAAACATACGGTAATTTTCTTATCAATATCTCAAATGAAAATGATGCAGCAATCATTCAATTAAAACGTAAAAATCACCGAAGTAAACAAAGCTGTAACAGACTTTATAAACATGATAATTATACCATTTCTTACCGTCATTTTCAATATTATAATTCTATAAAAAATGAATAAATTGTTTCATTGGATAAGATCGAAAATTCAGATCTTTTCTGGATTATTCTCAGCATATTCAGAGATTTAAGTTATTTGAGAATTACGGCGGACAGAGTATGCAAAAAAAGCCTGCCGGAGAGATCGGCAGGAGGATTTTTTGAAGATTGAATTTACAGGATAATGAATGGTGGTTTTAATGTGAAATATGGCGTGTGCTGTTTTATTATAAATAAAGCTTCGTCAATATATCCTTACATTACAAGCAGTCTGAGCCAATACTCTGTTTCTGC
>ONNU01000305.1 GCA_900319255.1 uncultured Eubacteriales bacterium | reverse complement strand
TTGTGGTTCTCCTCTTTTGTCCGCAGCGGCAAAGCCGCTGCCCTGGAAGAAGTCAGCAATCAATAGAAGCCAGGGTATAAAGAATAACTCCCGATTCCGTAAAACAATCATCTCCGCCGCCAAAATCTGAAAAGGGGATTATGTGACCTCAAAAAATTTTTTTCACAAACCTATTGACAACCGCAAAAAGCTGTGCTATATTTATATTGTACCAGTTGTTGTAGTACAATTATACAATGTACTACACCGGCATACAAGCAAACTCCCGGCTCTGCCGGCTGAAATAATGATAAAGGAGGAATTAACTTGATCGGTGCGTTCAATATCAATTACAGGAGCGGAGAACCAATTTATCAGCAGATCTATAATGAGATAGTCAAGGAGATCTCGCTGGGGATCCTTTCACCGGATGAAAAGCTTGCGACCGTGAGAGAGCTTGCATCATCGCTGGGTATCAATCCCAATACAGTTGCTAAAGCATATCAGCTGCTTGAACAGAACGGATATACCTACTCCCAGGTCGGCAAAGGCTCCTTTGTCGCTGATAATTCAGGCAGGATCGCAGGACTTCAGGAAAGAGCAATGAATGATCTGAAAAAGGATATCAAAACAGCCTACGATTACGGAGTTGAATATAAAACCGTGATCAGCGCTGCGGATGAAATCTATTACGGAGGTGGCAGAAAAGATGATTGAAATTAAAAATATCACTAAAAAATTCGGAGATGTCACAGCTATCGAAGATATGTCCTTTACAGTGCCGGACGGTTCTGTATTTGGTCTTATCGGTTCAAACGGTTCCGGTAAATCCACTCTGCTGAGGATAATTTCCGGCGTATTCAGACCGGACGGCGGAGCAGTTGAGATCGACGGCGAGGTAACATATGAAAATCCCGCTGTAAAAGCAAAATGCTTCTTTATCTCCGATTACCCCTACTATTACAATAATTCAACAGTAACCAGCATGGCAGACTTTTACAGAGATCTTTATCCCTCATGGGATGAGGAAAAGTTCAAAAAGCTTTGCGAGATGTTCCCTATCGGACTGAAGGACAGGATAGTCAATATGTCAAAGGGTATGCAAAGACAGGCTGCGCTGATGATCGCGCTTTCTGCCTGCCCGAAGTATATTCTTCTTGATGAGATCTTTGACGGTCTTGATCCCGTTGTACGCCAGCTTATCAAAAAGCTTATCATGGATATGGTAGCCGAAAACGGCACAACGGTAATGATTGCTTCCCATAACCTCAGAGAGCTTGAGGATGTATGCGATCATATCGGTCTGATCCATAAGGGCGGAGTTGTGATGGAAAAAGATCTTGACGAAGCAAAGCTGGGCATCCATCGTATACAGGCTGTATTTGATGATGAAAAGGACGAAAAAAGCTTCGAGGATCTTGATATCGTTAATTTCAAAAAGCAGGGTAAGATGATAGTTCTTACCATAAGAGGCGATTCCCAGGCGATCGAAGAAAAAATAAGGGCTATGTCTCCGGTATTTATGGAGATGCTTCCCCTTACACTTGAAGAGGTATTTATCAGCGAAATGGAGGCGGTAGGTTATGACATCGACAACATCCTTGGGTAATAAGGTTTTTATCAAGCTTCTCAAATGGGCATTTGTCAAAAACAGAGCGAGACTGATCGTTTTTTCAATACTCATGGCTCTCGGGATCTGCATTGATCTGTATATGATAACGAACTACAGCAATCTTATATATGGTATGCCAAACGGAACAAAGGAAATGGATGTAACGGCTCTTGGCAATATAGGCTTATCATCAATAGTTATCGCTCAGTTAGGAGCAATGCTTTTTTCCCTTATCGCAGCAATGCATACATTTTCATTCCTGCACAATAAGCGCACAACGGATATGTTCGGCGCTCTCCCCGCAACAAGAGGTCAGCTTTATTTCTCACATCTTATCAGCGGCATGGGTTCTATAATGGTTCCCTTTTCAGCAGGCTCCTTCATCGTAATGGCTATCACCTGCCGCAGCGAAAATTTCTTCGGAATGCAACTGGGTTTTATCCTTTTCGGTCTGGTTGCCATCGCGGCATCCTTCGCATTCACAGCGCTTATCGCATATTGCTGCGGTACCATCGTTGACACAGCGCTTTCCACTATCGGCATCCATATTATCTATACAGGTATGATAATGTTTTTCTGGAGCGCTGCAACATCAATGATCCCCGGCGCGACCTTTGCGCAGATCGAATCATTCCCTATGCTCTGCCTGTTTTCCCCTTATCTGATGTTCGGCTTCTATGATTATTACGCTTCCAGCAATATGACTACCGCAATGTGGACTCTGGTGATCTGGGGCATTATATATACTGCCGGAATGATCATTCTGGGCTACATTGCAGCAAAAAAGCGCCGCGCAGAAACCGCTCAGAACGAATTCAATATCAGCTGGCTCCCCATTGTCATCAAGGCAGGCATCTCAATTGTATGCGGCGGTCTGATCGGTATGTTCGGAGCAACACTGGCAGGCAGATCCTTCAGCAATATGATCGCATTCACCATCTGGTATATTATCGGTGGCTTTGCAGCATTCTTTATCCTTCACCTGATCTTCTCAAGAGGTCTCAAGGGTAAGTTCCTGCCCTCATTCATCGCCTATATCGCAGCGACCGTAGTTTCAGTGGGAGCTGTTTTCCTGCTGACAACAGGTCTGGGTATTGATACATATGTACCCGATACAGCAAATATCAGCAGCGCAAATACTATGGGCATTGAATTCAAGGATCCCGAATCCATCGAGCTTATCACAGAGGCTCACAAAGTAATTATCGAGGGCGAACAGAAACGTCATTCAAGCCCCTATTATTTCGGCGCAGCAAATGATCTGTCCTATTACTACGACTATAATTACGAATATACAACTGAGCTGAGAAGCACCTATCCCCTTTCCATCAACTTCCTGGACAGCAACGTCCAGTTCAGGTATAATAAAAAGATCGGCTTCACAACATACAGGAATTATATCGCAAGCAGCAACAGCTACGATGATTACGATTGTGAAAAGCTGGAGGGAATCCTGAGAAAGCTCTTCAGTACCGATGAATTCAAGAAGTATGATTCACTAAGTCTCTGGAAGGGAGACGGTGCAAGAAGAAGCGGCAAAGCTCCCGCATCAGTGATCCTCTGCAAGTACTCTCATAGCACAAATCCGGATTACGGCGATCCCACAGGATATTACACAGTCGCTTCTGACTTCATCAAAAAAGACGAAAAGTTTGTAAGCGGTCTTTACGAGGCTCTCAGGCAGGATATCATTGACAACAAGAATTATTACAATATCGTAGCTCCCGTCTGGACAACCGATCCGACAGTTTCTATAGGCGACAGCTTTATGTCTATCAATGTCAGCTACGATGTGAATAATGACTATTACGGCAAGATTCCTGACGGTGTAGAAACAGACGATCTG
>ONNU01000402.1 GCA_900319255.1 uncultured Eubacteriales bacterium | reverse complement strand
GTCCTGCGCTGCCTCCGAAAAGATGGGTCAGCCATGTGCTGAGCGTTACAAAGGGGATCAGTCTGAGCTTGACAGAGCTTATATTATTTCTCGCATTATCAAGGACGACCCTCATACCGTTTTTGATCTCCTTGCCGAAGCGGTCATATATAAATACGATAAAAAGCCCCGCAACCGCAAGAAACGGTAAAAGGTACATCCAGTTCTCCTCACGGAAATCGGTAATCTTCAGAAGCACCGTTCCGAAAAAAGCGTCTATCGCTCCTATTATCACCCCCAGCACAAGAGCTATAACTGAAAAAAGCAGGGTTCCGCCGATGCGTCTGAGATAGCTTTTCTCCGGGGGATTTTCGTTTTTCTTATCTATATCCAATACTACAATGTTCTTCTTCATTATGTTTCTCCTGAAATAGCAGTATTCAGCAAGTATTCAGCGATTTGCTTATAAACAGATATAAGCCGTCCGGAGCTGTAAATGCCGGACGGCTGCATTATTATTCCTCGCCGGTAGCTTCGCTTGTATCGGAAATACGATAGCAAAGTATCATCAGGCTGTCGTTAAGATGAACATTCTCCACAACGATATCGTCATAATACATTGATATATCGAAATGGCTGAAATTCCAGTAATTCCTTACGCCCAGATCGTGAAGCCTTTCAACAATCTCAGGCGCAGCTTCCTTCGGTATGCAAAGGATCGCAGCGTCAGCCTTGTTTTCTTTACAGAAAAGCTCCAGATCATCAAGATCGGTCACGGGAATATCCCTTATCATCGTTCCGATCTTTTGTTTGTCATTATCGAAAATACCGATAAGCTTAAAGCCCCGCTTTTCAAATGACATATGCACTGCAACGGCCTTTCCCAGATTACCTGCGCCGATCAGTATTGCGCTGTAGGAATGGTCAAGCCCGAGAATGTGACCTATCTCATTATAAAGGCTTTTTACCGCATAACCATATCCCTGCTGCCCGAAGCCGCCGAAACAGTTCAGATCCTGTCTTATCTGTGAAGCGGTCAGACCCATTTTTGTGGAAAGCTCCCTTGAGGATATCCGGGTAAACCCCCTGTCAAGCAACTCTCCTAAAAAACGATAGTACCTGGGAAGTCTCTTTATCACCTGCGAAGAAATATTCTGATACTTATGCATTTTACCCACCGCCGAATTGTTAAATTTTTATCATTTTCCTTGATTTATATTTTAACAGTTTCCGGAATAAAAGTAAAGAGATTTTTTTGACAAACAGCGTCTTTTGTCAAATTATGTTTATGTCGTCATATTTTGAACAGGTAATGTTAATTTTTTGTCAATCTTTCCATATGCCTGCGAATCGTTAGTGGGAGAATTGAGGGGCAGTTCAAAAATTAAAGCTCAAAGCAAATAGTTCTAAGCTCAAAGAAATAGTTCAAAGCTGCTTAACACTGAACCTGATCTTAGTTTTTGAAAGTACGGGTTACTGAAGGGGATAAGGAGAGGGGGTTCCAACTTTTGACACAACAAAGCAGAAACACTAATGAAGTATGTCCCGAGGCAGGGAGGTAAAACTGCTGATCCCTTTTTCCGCCTGTCTATTACAATGCGCTGGAAACGTCCCCTGAAAAAGCAAGGAAGATGAGCGCCTGAATAAATCAGGTTCTCATCTTCCCTGCAAAAATAGAGATACATTTATAAAAACTTATCAGCGATATTCAGGCTCTGACAGATCACTTATTGCTGTCGAGCATTTCATAAAGATCGTTAAAGAACTTGTTTGAATCATAGCCGAACATTTTCAGCAGACCGATGTTGTTTTCTTTGACGGTATTGACAACTGAGCCGTTGGGGAGAAGTGTATACACATCAAGCGTCTTGCTGTCGCCGCCTACATTCTGTATGCCGTCAGCCTTTCCGTCAGCCTCGTCATAGGTGAAAACTATATTGTTGATACCGGCATCATCCTTTACGCAAAGTGTCTTTTCGCCGTCAACATCTTTGAGCTCGGCATACTTTGACTTGTCGATATCCTCATAGAGATTGAGCTTCGGCTCCGGGTCAGTCGAAGCGAGAAAATAATCGCCGCAGTCCACGAAATAGAGAGTATCCCTTGTCTTGTCATATTCGCCGGTGATAAAAGCTGTATATGCGGTATTGTTTGCTTCATATTCGACCATATATGTTCCTGTGCCGAAATCAACATATCTTGCCTTCTGCTTTTCGCCGTTGATCATTATCGGAGCGTATTCTGTTCTTGCAGCCGATACCATCATTGCGCAGAGTGTTACCATGATAACTGCTGCCACCAGCGCAGCTGCAATCTTGACAACGGGTCTGGGTTTTCTTATTTTCATTTCTGTCATTGCACTCACCTTTTCATTAAATTCCTCACTTGCGTGTGTATTCATACAGATCTCTTTGTAAGCCCTGCTTATATTCATATCAAGTCTATCCATGATCATCCCTCCATAAATACTTTCATTTTATCACGAGCACGTTTCAATCTGACCTGAACATTGGATTCCGAGATACCAAGTATCTTTGATATTTCCCTGACGCTGTAACCCTCATAATAATACAGGTGAATAACAGCTCTGTAATTCTGCGGCAGCTTATCGAGCGCTTCGAGCAATTCCTCGTGGGTCTCATCACGATACGAAAGCTCTGTTTCAAGATCGTCAAACGATATCTTATTCCTATGCCAGAAGGACTGCCATACATTTTTACATTCATTAAGCGCCACCTTTATCAGCCAGCGCTTGATATGTTCATCATCCCTGAACTTCGTATTCTTTGCATCAAGCAGCTTTATAAATGCGTTCTGCACAGCGTCCTCTGCGTTTTCCTTATTCTTGCAGCAGAAAAGCACTGTTCTGTATACATCGTCAAGGTATTTATCAACTATTCGATGGTATTCTGCAGGATCCATTTTTTGACCTCCTCATTTCATCTGAAAGACCTTTCATATATATAACAATTCAGCAGGCACATATATTACAAGGAATTTTAAAAAAATTTTACAGACCCTGAATCCGTAAAACTGACAGTTTTTGCTTTCCTGCAATGAAGCATACTTCATTGTTTTTTCTGCTTTGGTGAATCAAAAGGTGGAATCCCCTTTCCTTATCCTCCATCAGCAATTCATACTTTAATGGCTAAGATCTGGTATTATTACTTGATTTACAAATGTAAAACTGTAAAAGCTCGCATGGTTACACGGATTATGGAATAACAGATCACTACCCACTAATCACTAATCGCTACCCAATCTTTAAGCAAAAAAACAGAGGCGGGTATGCATTTGCGCTACCGCCTCCGTTAAGCTCTTATATATCCATATATTGTCTGTATTTGGGGATTATGCCGGTCTTGTCCTTGCTCAGGCTTGCGCGCTTCTGGAAAACTCCGGGAAAGGAATTACCTTCGATTATCACCGGACCGTTTTCGCTGATGCCTACGTCCCAGCCAACATAGCCTACCTGCGGAACCACCTCAGCAGCCTTCTTTACAAGCTCTACCGCTTCTTCAAACATCGGTACCCTGAAGCCGATTATATCAGTCCCGGTGATGGGATGCTTTTCGTAAAGCTTATCCTCCTTGTCGATCGCCGGCACTTCTACAACGCCGTTATCCTCCACAAAGGTGTACATTCCTCCGCTGGAAAAGTTATCGACTACTCCCCCGTTTCCGATCTTCAGCACAGCCTGCAGAAAGCATCCCTTTCCGTCCTTGCAGAAAGTGAACATCCTCATGGTGTTGACAGAACGGTCATACAGAACATTCATATCCGGATGCTGTATGATAAAGGTCTCGATAAGATTCTGCTTTTTCTTTTTCAGACCCTCATAAAGCGCCCTGAGATCCTTATAATCGGCTGTATTGTATTTTTCCACGCCGATACCGCCCACGCCGTCTGCGGGCTTTGCCATTATGACAGGATGCTTTTCAGTAAAGCTTCTGAATTCCTCAAATTCCGTCTCGTCAAGATCAAGCCAGTCACGGTTGAGAAAATCGTTGAACTTTTTATTGAATGCTATCTTATCATCAAAGACAGGCATATATTCCTTGTCATTATATTTGATAATTATTGCGTTGTTTTTTCCTCGTGTAAGATAGGTCTCACGCTGAGCCTCATTCAGATTATAAAACTCAAATTCCTGATAGTCATAATAGCCTGCCTGATATTTCATTCCGCAGTGTACCATATCCTTTACGACACCCACAAAGGATTTATCGCATTTCTTTGATACCGCTCCTGCAATCTTGAACATCTTGAAATAATTCATCTTCAGGATCCTTGCAAGCATATAGGTTATCTTTCTCGACACATCATCACATCCGTAATAATTTTATTGTTCTCAGTCTGTCAGGCACATTACCATGACCGCCTTCTGCGCATGGAGTCTGTTTTCTGCTTCGTCAAATATCTCGGCTGCATGAGCTTCAAATACTTCCTCTGTGATCTCCTCGCCTCTGTGAGCGGGCAGGCAGTGCTGTACCATTGCGTCAGGCTTTGCAAGTGACATAAGCTCAGCATTTACCTGATAGCCGTCAAATGCCTTTTTGCGCTTATCAGCCTCGCCCTCCTGACCCATGGATGCCCATACGTCAGTGATAACTACATCCGCATCCACAACAGCTTCCTTCGGAGTGCGGAACATTGCGAACTTATCGCCGTATTCCTTCGCAAAATCCAGCACCTGAGCATCCGGCTCATAGCCCTCAGGACAAGCGACTGAAATAGACATTCCTGTTTTAAGAGC
>ONNU01000310.1 GCA_900319255.1 uncultured Eubacteriales bacterium | reverse complement strand
TTAAGGAAAGGGGATTGCAAAAGGGGGAAAACTCAAGGGGGACACCCCTTGTGGTTTCCACCTTTTGACTGACCAAAGCAGAAATGCTAATGAAGTATGGCTCAGGGCATGAAAGCTGAACAACAGATTCCATTTGTCCGCCCGCAACAGAGATGTCAGCTTCACGGATCTGGGTAATATGCATTTATTATCCTTTTACTATGGCTGAATCAACCATATATGGACTTTATAGGCAGAAAATTCTTGGTTTTTTTCCGAAATCGCATATCTGTAAAACATTTTATAAAAAAGACATAAAATTTTTAAAAAATATAGTGACTTTTTACTATTTTTATGTTATAATGAGTAAGAATCCACAAATATATTGTTTTTGATATAACTTTTCTACTTTTATTATACTGGATAATACTAAGATTACAATTAAACCGTAGCTTTTGCAGCATGGCAGGACTGCCTGTTCCGCAGAAATTGATATGCAAAGAGCTTCAGGGAAAAAATACTGTAAGGTGGTTGAATGACGGAGCAGATCATTAATATTGACCGTATGGAGCAGGCAGTTGCTCTTTTCGGGACTTTTGATGAAAATATCAGGATTATTCAAAATGAATATATGGTTTCGGTGGTCTGCCGGGATTCGGAGCTGAAAATTTCCGGCGAGCCTGAAAATGTTTCAAAGGCGGGCAAGGTCATAGAAAGCCTGCTTGCGCTTGTAAACCGGGGCGAGGCACTCAGCGAGCAGAATGTGCGGTATTGTATGTCCCTTGTGAATGAGGGCAGGGAGAACCGTATCGAACAGCTTGCGGGGGATTGTATCTGCATCACCTCAAGAGGCAAACCGGTCAAACCCAAGACCCTGGGACAGAAGACCTACTGTAATGCGATCTCCGATAATACCATTACTCTCGGCATTGGTCCAGCCGGAACAGGTAAGACCTATCTTGCCGTAGCAATGGCTGTGACTGCGTTCCGCGCAAGGGAGATCAACAGGATCATTCTCACAAGACCTGCGGTGGAGGCGGGGGAGAAGCTGGGCTTTCTGCCGGGTGATCTCCAGAGTAAGGTCGATCCCTATCTCAGACCGCTGTATGACGCTCTTTTTGATATGCTCGGAGCTGAGACCTATCAGAAATATGTTGAGCGGGGAAATATCGAGGTGGCGCCCCTGGCGTATATGAGAGGTAGAACCCTCGATGACAGCTTTATTATTCTTGATGAGGCTCAGAATACGACCCCTGAGCAGATGAAAATGTTTCTTACCCGTCTTGGATTCAATTCCAAAATGGTCATAACCGGTGATATCACCCAGATAGACCTTCCGGGCGGAGTACGCTCAGGACTGAAGGACGCTGTGAGGATACTGAAAGGGATCAAGGGTATCGAAGCAGTAACCTTCAACGCTTCTGATGTTGTAAGAAACAGACTTGTGCAGGATATTATCAAGGCATATGATAATGCCGCAGGCAAAACAGGCGAAAAAAGAAAATGAATTGATCATCATTTATAATTATTCCGCCCTGATTTCAGGTCGGAGTACCAAGAACAGAGGAGGAAGCAGGGAGGATATCGGAATTAATAATGCCGGTAACAGCCCGGGAGCTTCCGCATTAAAAAAAGAATGAATGAAATCTATCGGAAAGGTTTGGTGGAAAATGGATAAAATAAAAGTAATCATTACAAATAAGCAGAAGGAGGTCAAGATCCCGACTGGTCTGAGAATGCTTATCAGACGCTGCTGCAATGCGGTGCTTAAAATGGAGGAGTTTTCCGGCTCTGTGGAGGTCAGCGTTACTCTTGTCAATAATAAGCAGATCAGAGAGCTCAATTCAATATATAGAAGCAAGGACAGCATAACCGATGTTCTTTCCTTCCCTATGGGTGAAAACGGAAAGTACGATACTGATCCCGATACCGGCGCAAAGATCCTGGGAGATATCGTTATATCTATGGAAACTGCTGTTGAGCAGGCTGAACGCTTCGGACATAGCCTTCAGAGAGAGATAGGATATCTTACCGCTCATTCGATGCTTCATCTTCTTGGCTATGACCATGAGGATAACGGTCTGCAGAGGCTGAGAATGAGAGAAAAGGAGGAAAAGGTAATGACACTCCTCGGTCTTCCCAGCTCCTCCAGCTATGTAATAAAGGACGAAGAAGAATGAAAGCCTTTTTAAAAGGCTTTCTCTATGCCTTCCGCGGTATAATATATTGTATAAAAAACGAGCGAAACATGAGAATTCATACAGTAGCAGCACTGTATGTTCTGATTTTTGCACGTTTTTTTGCTTTTACAAGAGAGGATTACGCTCTTATACTGCTGACCATCGGAGGAGTAATGTCAGCAGAAGCAATGAATACCGCTGTGGAAAGCCTTGCTGATAAGGTAAGCGCAGAAAAACATCCGCTTATCAAGGCTGCAAAGGATACGGCTGCCGGCGCAGTGCTGATCCTTGCTGTTATATCAATAGGAGTTGCTTTATTTCTTTTCGGGAATTCTGAGGGCTTTGAAGCAATGTATAATTTCTATATCAGTCATCCGCTGAATCTTGCGGGAGTGATAGTGCTGTCGGTGCTGTCGCTGCTGTATATAATAGGGCTGCCTATCAAAAAGCATAAGAAAGAGGTTGAGGATGACGATTGATCTGAGGTCGATCCTATGCAGAAAAATAATGAACGTGTGAACAGCGATCTGCCAATGCTCAGAGCTGACCGTATCACAATGGAATATATAAGAGCGCTTATGGGAGAGATACTCAAAAAGGAGATCTTCCGGCTGACAGCGGTAATTATCGTTCTGGGGATACTGTTCTGGCTTGTGACGGAGAATTATATGCTGATGGATATGGTTTTCGGGGATCACAAATTGGTACAGCTTGCCCTTGTGCTGATAGGTATAGGCTCGGCTTTGTTCATTTTCGGAAGATATAAAAAGCTCCGGGGCGATGAAAGCGAATACGGCTATATCGACGGCGTTGTTGTGAAATGCTATAAAAAGCTTTTCGGATTTTCCATCGGGGTGGATCTTCGTCAGGAATATATTGATGTACTCAGCGATTACGGAAATATTTACAGTCAGATACCGGTATTCAAGCCGTATCTGTATTTCCTCAGCTCGAATGTTTCTGCCTTTATGGGCACAAAAAGCTCCCCGGGCAGCAGCGTGAGGATAATAAGGATCAATAAAAAGACGGTCTTTGCAGTGGAGCTGAAAAGAGAGTTTACTCCTGCAAAACGTAAGGAAATTGAGTGAGCGTCAGGCTCGGAGCCTGAATTTCACATTGCTTTTGCACGGTGTGATAAAGCTATCCTCGCATCTGACGGATAATAAATATAATAGTAAAATCATGAAAGAGGGATAATATGGAAAAAAAGAGCGCATTTGTTGCGATAGTAGGACGTCCGAATGTGGGTAAGTCCTCGCTGCTGAATTATATGCTTAAACGAAAAATAGCTATCGTATCCTCAAAGCCCCAGACTACCCGTACAAGGATAATGGGGGTGCTGACACAGGAGGATACACAGCTTGTATTTATTGATACCCCCGGACTTCATAAGCCGAAAAACAGCCTTGATAAATATATGCTGAGATCGGTCAATGAATCCGTCGCCGGGGTAGATGTATGTATGCTTGTGGTGGAAGCGGGGGCGGATATCACAGAGGGGGAAAGAATGCTTGCTGAGAAGTTTGCATCCCTTGATATACCGGCTGTGCTTGCGATAAATAAGATCGACACCGTAAAGGACAAGTCTGCGCTTGCGCCGATAATTGCGAAGTTTTCGCAGCTTTATGATTTTTCGGCTGTTGTACCCTGCTCCGCTCAGACAGGGGATGGTATTGACGCGCTGAAGGAGGAGCTTTCAAAGCTTTCTCAGGAGGGCGGCTTTATGTTTGACGAGGATACTCTGACGGATCAGCCTGAAAGAGTGATCGCTGCCGAGATCATCAGGGAAAAGCTTCTTCGTCTGCTTGACAAGGAGATCCCCCACGGCGCTGCCGTATTTGTTGAGAGAATGAAGGAAAGGGCAGACTCTGATATAATAGATATTGACGCCACAATTTTCTGCGAGCGTCCTACGCATAAGGGCATTATCATAGGCAAGGGCGGCTCGATGCTGAAAAAGATCGGCACATATGCCCGGCAGGATATGGAGAAATTCTTCGGATGCAGGATCAATCTCAAGCTCTGGGTCAAGGTCAAGGAGGACTGGCGCAACAGAGAGAATATTCTCCGCAGTCTGGGATATGATAATAGTGATTTTGACGGCTGATGCTGGGAATGACATAGCTGAGCCGTTTCAGACAGTCCGGCGTTCAGCGGGCGCATAAGGCTGTCTGCGGGGGAGGGATATGTATGGAATATGGATATTCTGTATTGATGTTTGTGTTCTCAGGGTTTATACTTATCTATGCAGGACTGATCGCTCTGGGAAATTATGATCTTATCCGCAGAATGTATGCGGTCAAGACAAAAGATAAAAAGGAATATGCAAGACGTGTTGCAGTGGTGCTTGCACTGGTATCGCTTTCGCCGTTTCTCAGCGGTCTTGTAGCTCTTATCGGCGGAGGGATCGAAAAGATGGCATTGCCTGCAATTATTGTGCTTATAGTTTCTGCTGCTGCGTTTATCGCTCTTGGGATCAGGATAATGAGGCGAAAGTGATTTTTGGCTGAGAGCTTAAAGTCTGAATAACGAAGCGCAGAGGGCAATGCAAAAACAGCGCCGGCGGTATGCCGGCAAATAGCGGCAATAATTTCCCGCATACCGGGGTATAATAAACATATATTATACCGGGTATGAATTAAGCGGGGCGGCGTCCGGAGGGGGCTGACCGCAGGGAAGGATGACTGCTATGAACGAGCAAAGCGCATGGGACAGGTTTTTCAGCACCGGAAGGATAACGGATTATCTCGCTTACAGACAGGCGCTGGAATGTGTGCAGAATAAAAATACCGGGGAGTTAAAAAATGAAGCTGAATACAGAGGGGCTTGTGCTTTCGGATCAGAAGCTCGCAGGGGAAAAGCATCTGCTGACGATTCTTACACGCAATAACGGGATACTGAACTGCTTTCTTCGCGGGGGCAGCAATGCTTCAAAGCGATTCGGAGCGGCTGTGGGCTTGCTGTGCTATTCAAATTTTTCGTTATACGAGGGAGCAAAAAGCTACACTCTTGATGAAGCTATCCCGAAGATGTTTTTTTATGATATAATGTTTGATATCAGGAAGCTTGCGCTTGCCCAGTATTTCTGCGACCTTGCGATACAGGTTATTCCGGAGGGCAGCGGATCTCCCGAATATCTGAGCCTTATGCTGAACTGTCTGCATCTGCTCAGCGAGGGAAAGCGTCATGAGCTTGTGATAAAGGCTGTGTTTGAGCTGAGAATGATGGGGCTTTCAGGATTTATGCCGGATATCGTAGCCTGCCGTGAATGCGGAGAATATGAGGACGACCGGATGTATTTTGATCTTGACACTTCATGTCTGTGGTGCAGCAGATGCTGCCGGGCAGAGAATACGGCGGTGCTGTCAAAAAAGTCGCTGAATGCAGTGAGGACATCGCTGTTAGCCGAGCCGAAAAAGATATTTTCATTTGCTCTTGAAAAGCAGGATATTTACGATTTCGCAGACCTTGCCGAAAAATATACCTTGAAGATAGCAGACAAAAGCTTCACAAGTCTGGATTATTTCAAAAAGATAAGAATTTCCGAATCGGAGCTGATGTAGGGAAGAGGTATATAATTGAAAGCTGAAAATGCAGACTGTGCAAAAGCATTTCCGGGTAAACCCGAAAGGGGCTGTGAAAAAGCTATGAAAAGTAAGTGATTTCAGATCCTGCAGTTTTTTCTGATATTCTGGCTTCTTCTGAGCGCTGGCTTCTTCCGGGACAGCGGCGGAATACCGCTGCGGACAAAAGCGGAAATACTGACTAAGCATGATTCAAGGCATTAAAGCGGAACAGCGGATTCTCTTGCCGCGCCGTCTCTCTGCTGAGGAATTATTGGTGACAAAAACGTACAAATAACAAATATAAATAAATCAGTAATATAATAAAGGAATAAAGAAATGGACAGAAATTTAAAAGCAATTGAATATGATAAAATACTTGAAAGGCTGGCGGAGAAAACTTCCTTTGAAGCATCAAGGGAGCTTGCTTTAGCGCTTGAGCCTTCCAGCGGGCTGTATGAGGCAAGGCTTCTTTTGCAGGAGACCTGTGACGCTCACAGCCTTTCCGGGCGTTTCGGAAGTCCCGCTTTCGGGCGGCTCCATGATATGTCCGGGTCGCTTTCACGGGCAGCGGCAGGCGCAGTGCTTACTACGCTTGAGCTTATGAGGATAGCTGCGCTGCTCCATACCATAAGAACAGTAACGGAATGGCGGGGACGCTGCATAAATGTTGAAACGGTGCTGGATATGCGTTTTAATGCGCTGATACCGAACAAATATCTTGAAACAAAGATAAATTCATGCATACTTTCCGAGGAGGAGATCGCAGATAACGCTTCTCCTGCCTTGCTGGCGATAAGAAAAAAGATAGCAGCCTGCAGCGCAAAGGTAAGGGAAAGGCTTGAAAAGATCATTCATTCCTCCACCATGCAGAAATATCTCCAGGACAGCATCATCACCATGAGAAGCGGACGCTTTGTTATCCCGGTAAAATCAGAGTTCCGCTCGAATGTTCCGGGACTTGTACATGATACCTCCTCCAGCGGCTCTACCGTATTTATCGAGCCTATGGGAGTAGTCGAGGCAAATAATGATATCCGTGTGCTGCAGTCAAAGGAGCAGGCGGAGATAGAACGTATCCTTGCAGAGCTTTCCGCAGAAGCCGGAGCGTATGCCGATAATATCAAGGACAGCTATCGTTTGCTGACGGAGCTTGATCTGATCTTTGCAAAGGCGGAGCTGGCATACAGTATGAAGGCAAGCCTACCCGTAATGAACGATCAGGGCAGGATCATCCTCAGAAAAGCAAGACATCCCCTTATCCCGGCTGATAAGGTCGTTGCAGCTGACGTGGAGCTGGGAGTAAGCTTTGACACGCTGGTGATAACGGGACCGAATACAGGCGGAAAGACCGTTTCGCTGAAAACCATCGGACTTCTTTCGGCTATGGCAATGAGCGGACTGATGATCCCGGCAGCGGATAACAGCGAGCTTTCGGTATTTGAGAAAATACTTGTGGATATAGGAGATGAGCAGAGTATCGAGCAGTCATTGTCTACCTTCTCGGCTCATATGACCAATATAATAAGCATCATGGACAGGGCTGATGAAAAAAGCCTTGTGCTGATCGACGAGCTGGGCGCAGGAACAGACCCTGTTGAGGGCGCTGCCCTTGCTGTTGCCATACTTGAGCAGCTGCGGGGCAAGGGCGCAAAAATCGCCTCCACAACTCATTATGCCGAGCTGAAAAGCTTTGCGCTGGACACTAACGGAGTTGAAAACGGCTGCTGTGAATTTGATGTAGCGACACTTCGTCCCACCTACCGTCTGCTTATCGGAATGCCCGGACGATCAAATGCTTTTGCTATTTCCGAGCGTCTGGGAATGGATAAATACACCGTAAGGAGAGCGCAGGAGCTTGTATCGGCGGAGAATACGAAATTTGAAAGCATCGTAAAGCGGCTTGAAGAGAACCGCAGCGAGCTGGAGGAAAAAATAAAGGAAGCCGATGCAATGAAGCTGCAGGCTGCAAGGGAGCTTGAAAAGGCAAGGCAGCTTGCAGAGCAGGCAGAAAAGGAAAAGAACGATCAGATAGAGCTTGCAAAGGGTGAAGCCCAGAGCATCATCACAAAGGCAAGAGCACAGGTTTACGGCGTTCTTGACGAAATAGAGGCTATCAGGAAAAAGCAGGAGATATCTGCGCAGGAAAAAAGCAAGCTGAAGGCTGATATCCGCAATATGGAAAATGCAGCTGATCCTGTGGCAGAGAGAAGCAATGAGGATTATGTTCTGCCCAGAGCGCTTGTGAAAGGCGATAGGGTGCTTATCTTTGACATTGACAAGGAAGGCACGGTGCTGGAAACCGGCAAGGACAGCGTTCTCGTTCAGTCAGGCATTATCAAGACCAGAGTAAAGCTTGATAATATCCGTCTGCTCAAGCAGGAAAAGGTAAAGCTGCCCAAACGCAGCGCAACAAGGACTATCCGCAGGGATACAAAGCAAAGCGCAGTCACAGAGGTGGACGTCAGGGGACAGAATGCTATAGATGCGATCATGGACGTTGACAGAGCCATTGACAGCGCCGTGCTGCAGGGACTTCATCAGCTGACCATAATCCACGGCAAGGGCACAGGCGTACTTCGCACAGAGATACAGAAGCATCTGAAAAAACACCCCAGTATCCGCAGCTTCCGTCTTGGTGTTTTCGGAGAGGGCGAAGCCGGAGTGACCATTGCTGAGCTTAAATGATGAAGTACAGCCTGAACCCGTGAACTCAGCGGTGATGTCAGTTTCACGGATTCAGGTGCAGGTCAGAGGTTATCAGGGATTTTCCGTATTATTGGAGGGATCGTTTTGGAAAAAAAGAGCAGATCTGCAAAAAAGATCGTACTGGTGATCGTGCTTGTATTCATACTGGGCATGGCGGTGTTTTCCGGCATTTGCGCTTATCTTGCGTTTCAGGATAATATCGCCGAGAAATATACTCTCAAGGAGCGCGAGGAAGGGCTTATTATGACTGCGCTCAAGGGAAGTATCGTCAATCAGGAATTTGAGGTAAGCGAGGCTATGCTCAATACCTATATCAATGATAAGCTCTGCAAGGACAATGACGGGACAAATACCGGCATCGACCATATCATGCTTGAATTGAACGATGACGGAGTTGTAAGGGTCTATTCCCATGTTTTTTACAAGGGTCAGCCCTTTGCGCTGCAGTGCAAGGCTATGTTCGATCTTGACAGCTCTACCAGCGAGGTCAAGGCAAAGATATATGAAGCAAAGCTTGGCGAGCTGAGCGTGCCTGATAATATTCTCAATGTGGTTCTCAGCGATGTGCTTGAAAATAACAAGCATATCAAATATATAAACAACGGCGGCAATAATATCAGCTTTATTGCAAGTCATACCGTGGAAATACCCAATACCAACGGAATAACCCTTTCTCTCAAGGGCGGAAGCTTTAAGGACGGCGCCGCTGTATTCAGGACAAATGATCTCAAGGGCGAGGCTCTCAGCGCAGCTATCGAATTTCTCAGCTCGGATGAGGTAAAGGAAAAGGTTTCAGGTATTGTTGACGATATCAAGGATAAGATAGGCGGACTTCTGGGCTGACAGGCGCAGGAAATGCCGGAAAAGGATGATTAGCATGAATAATATTATTTTGATCGGAATGCCGGGCTGCGGAAAAAGTACAGTCGGCGTGGTTCTTGCAAAGGCTGTGGGTTACAGATTCTGTGACAGCGACCTGCTTATTCAGGAAAAGGACGGCAGACTTCTCAGCGAGATCATAGATCAGGAGGGTACAGAGGGCTTTAACCGTATCGAAAATGAGGTCAATGCTTCCATAATGACCGATCATACCGTTATCGCTACAGGCGGCAGCGTTGTTTACGGAAGAGAAGCAATGGAGCATCTGAGCAGTATCGGTGTTGTGGTATACATAAAGCTGCCGTATGAGGAAATCGAAAAAAGAGTGGGCAATCTTCATAACAGAGGGGTTTCCATCCGCAGCGGTCAGACGCTAAGGGATCTTTATGATGAAAGAGAGCCGCTGTATGAAAGATATGCCGATCTGACTATAGAAGTGGGGAAGAGGACAATTTCTGAAACAGCCCTTTATATAAAGGAGCAGATCGAAAGTATTTCGGCAGGAAGTGAAAAGGAAAATGACTGAGATAATAACCGGAAAGGATAATCCGCTGATAAAGAGAATAACAAAGCTCATGTCCTCCGCAAAGGCAAGACGTGAAGAGGGCTGCTTTGTCTGTGAGGGCATAAGGCTGTGCATGGACGCTTTGTATTCCGGCGCAGAGATACTTTGCTTCTGCTGCACAGAGAACGCTTACAATAAATACCAGGAGGATGCCGGAAGGCTGGAAAAAGCCGCAAAAAGAAGCACCCTGATAAGCCCGGCTCTTTTCAGCAGGATCTCAGATACCCGGACGCCCCAGGGTTTTCTGTGCATAGCCGCCGTAAGGGAGAATATCCCGGAGATAAAAAAGGGCGGCTGCTATGTGGGGCTTGAAAGAATACAGGATCCCTCGAACCTGGGAACGATCCTTCGTACAGCGGAGGCACTCGGCGCGCAGGGAGTGATACTTTCCGGGGACTGCTGTGACATTTATTCCCCGAAGGTGGTAAGAGGCAGTATGGGAGCTGTATTCAGGCTGCCGGTGCTTATTGTTGACGATTTTACAGAGTATATTGCAGATGCCGGAAAAAACGGCATAAAAACATATGCTTCCACCCCGAGAGATGCCAGAAGCATCGCAGAAGCTGATCTCAGCGCAGGCGGGATCATGCTGATCGGAAACGAGGGGAACGGACTTGATGACGATACCATCAATGCCTGCACCATGAGAGTAATGATACCAATGAAGGGCAGGGCAGAATCGCTTAATGCATCTGCTGCTGCGTCCATACTTATGTATGAGCTGATGAAGGCTCAGCCGTAACTTACAGGCAGGTGAACATAAATGGATAAATATGCAAAATACTGGATATGGCTGCAATGCTGTCTTGGAACGGACAGCAAAAAGCTCAAGGCTGCTCTGGACAGGTTCATAACCCCGGAGAATGTTTTCAGAGCGAATGAAAATGAGCTTCGTTTTTCAGGGGTGTTTTCTGAAAGAGAGCTTTCAAGGCTGATGAAAAAGGAACTGGGCTACAGTGAAAATGCTGTGGAAAGCTGTGAAAGGCTGGGAATTGATATCATAAGCTTCGGCAGCCCGGATTATCCCGTCAGGCTTGCTCAGACAGCGACCCCCCCGGTGGTGCTTTATGTAAAGGGGAAGCTCCCGCCCCAGAAGGATGTCCATATCGGCGTTGTGGGCACAAGGAATCCCGACAGCTCCGGAAAGAAGCTTGCGTACAGTATCGGCTATGATCTTGCGGAAAAATCAGCGGTAGTGGTAAGCGGCGGAGCCTACGGGGTAGATATCTATTCCCATAAGGGCTGCCTGAAGCCGGAGGGAAAAACGATCTGTATTCTCGGCTGCGGCATTGATATGTTCAAAAGCAAGGTCAGCGATTTCCTTCTCAGCGAGGTACCGAAAAACGGCGCTGTGGTTTCCGAATATCCCCCGAAATATCCGCCTACGGTCTATACCTTCCCCGCAAGGGACAGGATAATCTCTGGTATGTCGGATTGTATTGCGACAGTCCAGGCAGGGCTTGGCAGCGGGGCGCTTATCACAGTAAAATTTGCCCTTGCGCAGAAAAGAAAGGTCTTTGCTTTCCCGGGAAATATGGATAATCCCTTTGCAAGCGGTACGAATTATATGCTGCGCTGCGGCTTTTCAGCTGCTCTTTGCGCAGATGATATTCTGTCATGGGTATCCCGGCGGGATCTTGAGGGCGGCAGCATCTATGTCAATCCGGAGCTGTCGGAATATCAGATGCTTTTGCTTTCTACAAAGCCGGAGGAGCTGATACTCAGAAATACCGACGATCTGGAAATGCCCAGCTCGTCCTGCTATGAATACGGGCGTGTCATTGCCGTTCAGGATAAATCAGCCGGCACACTTTGTGAAACCTCCGGTCAGCGGTCGTTCTATGACGAGGAGGAATTTCCCGTTACTGCCGCAGAAGCCATACAGCAGGAGAAGGAGCCTGCAAAGGAGGCTTCTGATGCGGCTGCTCAGGAGCAGGAAAAGGAGAAGGAGCCGGAGCCGGAGGCTGATCCCGGGGCGGAGACATTTGCTGATGAAAGCTCTGCGGAGGAGCTTATTGAGGAGCAGGAGTCATTTCCTCCCGCAGAACCGCTGTTTACAATGGATAAAAAGGTCTTTTCGGCGCTGTTTTCAGCAAATACGGATATCAATGAGCTCACCGGCAGGATGAACGAGGAGAACAGGAGAAAAGCCGCTGCAAGGGCAGGCAAAAAGAAAAAACACATCACACGCCCGAACCAGAGAACATGGAGTCCGGTCGTTGTACAAAATGCACAACACAGTGATGCGAATATTTCAGAAAGTGCAAAAAAAGATGAAAGAAAAAAGAAAATTTCCACTGAACAGTTGACATCTGCTGCTGTTTCGGTGTATGATACAATTTCGGATACACCTATATTTACAGATGTAATAAAAGCCGTCACAGGTCTTTCGGCAGGAGAGGTGCTTGCATCCCTTACGGAGCTTGAGCTTTACGGTTATATCGAAAGGCTGCCCGGCAATAAATTTGTAAGAAAATGAAAAAACAGCTGTCAGAAATGCAGTATTTTATCGGAGGAAGGATAATGTCAAAGCTTGTTATAGTGGAGTCGCCTGCCAAGGCGAAAACTATAAAAAAATATCTCGGAGCTGATTATGAGGTGGTAGCCTCGATGGGTCATATCAGAGATCTTAATCCAAACCGTCTGAGTGTGGATATCAAGAAAAAATTTGCTCCGAAATATGAGATAATAAAAGGAAAGGAAAAGCTCGCCGACGATCTTGTAAAGAAAAAAGAAAAAAGCGATTATGTTTATCTTGCGACTGACCCTG
>ONNU01000311.1 GCA_900319255.1 uncultured Eubacteriales bacterium | reverse complement strand
CCGGCTATGATCGTAGAGCTGAAATGGAACAAAACAGCAGATGGTGCAATCAAGCAGATAAAAGAACGGCACTATCCTGAGTTGCTCGGCGACTATGTCGGAGAGATGATGCTTGTTGGCATCAATTATGACGAGGAAACAAAAGAGCATTCCTGTAAAATAGAGAAGATCAGGATCTGAACTGAATTATTAAAACCGAATACAACGCTCACGGATGAGGAAAATTGCACTCCTTGTCCGTGAGCTTTTTTATACAATCGAGGTTGATGAGGCAAAACCTTTATAGCTTGCTGCCCTATCATTTCCTGTTCTTTTCCAGCACGCTTCTTATTGCGCCGACACAGTTTTTCAGCGTTTCGATAAGTCGGCTATGCTCTGACATGATCTGTCCTGTATCATTTTCCTTTGCGGCTTTTTCAAGCGCTGCCGCAAGCTCTGATAATGTATCCGCTCCGATGCTTTTTGACGAGCTTTTCAGAGAATGGGCTGCAATACGGTATTTGCTGATATCTCCTGAGCTGAAGCTTTTTTCAAGCTTTTCAATGC
This sequence comes from uncultured Eubacteriales bacterium, assembly GCA_900319255.1. GTDB lineage: Bacteria > Bacillota > Clostridia > Oscillospirales > Acutalibacteraceae > UBA1213. The sequence goes on along the minus strand of ONNU01000311.1, from coordinate 5,527 downwards.
GGTCGTCCGAGCCTGATACAAATTCCCACAGCATTTCCTTATAAAATTCCGGGTCGTTCATGCAGTATTTCATTCCCATCAGGGGATTCATCCCTGCTTTTTCCAGTTCTTCCATCAGCGGCTCCGGGTCTGTCAGCATTTCTTCTCCCAAGGGCTTCTGCATGGACAGAGTATTGATATCGGTCATTTCTCTCAGGCTGAAATCCTTATCCTCGCTGATGATCTCAAGCATGATATCTGCAAAAACAGGATCGAATTGTGTGCCCTTTCCTTTTTCAAGCTCGCTGCGTATATAATCCTGGGGAAAGACCTCATGGTAGCTTCTCCGGGAGGACATTGCGTCATATGCGTCTGCTACTGCGATAATACGGGCTTCCTCGGGGATATCCCTTCCGCTGATCCTGTCGGGATAGCCCCGTCCGTCATATCTTTCATGGTGCCATCTTGCTCCGATGGCAAGCTTGGGCATTTCCGTTATGCTTTTCAGTATCTCAAAGCCTACTGTTGGATGGGTCTTTATAAGCTCATATTCTTCATCGGTAAGCTGCGAGGGCTTATTTATTACCGTGTCGGGAACACCGATCTTTCCCACATCATGCAGCAGCCCCATCATATAGATCTCCTCCTGCGAGCGCTGGGAATAGCCGGCTCTTTTAGCGATCTCACGGGAATATTCCGCAACTCTGCCGGAATGACCTCTTGTATAGCTGTCCTTTGCGTCTATTGTCCCGGTGAGGGTCTGGACGATCTGGAGGGACAGCCTTTCGTTTTTCTTATGCTCTCTTATGATCTCCTTCGTCATCCGGCTGACCTCCTTTTTAAGGTCAGTCTGCAAGCGGATGAGATTGATGGTATTCTGCACCCTCATGAGCAGGACGGAGGGACAGAAAGGCTTTTTTACAAAATCCATTGCGCCTACCGCAAGAGCCTTCGTTTCTGTTTCACTGTCATCGTCTGCCGTCAGGAAGATCACAGGGATGGATGTGCTGTAGGAATGGAGCCTGAGATGGCGCAGCGCCTGAAAGCCGTCCATTTCAGGCATATGAAGATCAAGTAATATTATATCGGGTGTATTTTCGCTGACGAATCTGAGAAGCTCCTTTGCTGAGGATAAGCAGCTCACCTTATAGCCGTGAGAGCTTAATATCCTTTCGGCTGCTTTCAGATTTGACGGATCGTCGTCAACAACTGCTGCCCAGTTCTGCATTATTATCCCTCCGTTTTGATCTGTCCGATGATCCTGAGTATATCGGGCGCTTTCAGCGGTTTTTCTATTATATCTATCGCTCCCGCTGACAATGCCTGAGCGCGGATCTCATCGGTGATGGTGCCGGACATCATACAGACCGGTGCTGCTGTCTGTCCGGAGGTAAGCTGTCTTGTGACCTCGAAGCCGTCTGTGCCGGGCATTTCAGCATCCACCATGATAAGCGCAGGGCTTTCAGCAGCCGCAGCCGCAAGCCCCTCCTCTCCGGACTGCGCCGTAACAGACGCATATCCGCTTTTTTTCATCATAAATGACGCCATACGGAGAACCATCGGGTCATCGTCAATAAACATTACTTTGAACATAATTCCAACACCTTTCTCATATTTTCTATCAGCGTTCTGAATTCACTGATAAATTCCTCATGCCTTTTCTCTATATATTCCGCATTGCCCTCGGCTGCCGCAAGCTCTGAAAGACGGGCATGCTCGGAAACAAGCTCTGCGCCGATAGTCTTTGCTGAGCTTTTCATGCTGTGGACAATAATTCGGTAAAGCTTCCAGTCCTTCTGCTCAAAGGCTGTGCAAAGCTCCTGTGACCGGTCTGCTTCAACAAAGCCTGCCGCTGTATCAAGCCAGAATTCCTTTGAGTCCATACAGTTCTCCATTCCTGCTGCCATATTCAGCTCGGGACAAAGCTCTCTTATTTTCAGCACCTCGCTGAAGGTGAAGCTGTCATCATCTGGCTTTTCGGTATCGCTTTCTGTATCGGCTCCGGTTTCTCTGAGCCGTATCAGCTCCTCCGGCAGGTTCGCTCTGAGAAGCTTTTCAAGCTCACGGCTTTCGATAGGCTTTGTCAGGTAGCTGTCGAAGCCTTCGGTAATATACATTTCCCTTGCGCCGATTATCGCATTGGCAGTCAGTACGATTATCTTTGTATTCTCCGGTACAAGACTGCGCTTTCTTATTTCACGGATGACCTCTATACCATCCATTTTCGGCATCATGTGGTCAAGCAGGATCATATCATAGCTTCTGCTGCTGAGGAGTTCAAGGCATTTTTCGCCTGATGAGGCTGTGTCTGCGCTTATTCCGTACAGGCTCAGGAAGTTCTCTGCGACCCTCAGATTCATTGAATTATCGTCAACAACAAGGATCCTTGCCTTTGGCGCATATAATCTCATGCCGCCCTGTTCGTCATGCTGGTCGGCTTCGATATGGCTTTCATAGCTGCCCATCGGGGTATCATCAGTGATCTCCTGTCTGAGGCTGAAATAGAACCTCGAGCCTTCGCCGTAGACGCTTTCAAGCTCAAGCCTGCTTCCCATCATTTCAAGCAGCCTTGTTGCAATGGACATTCCAAGTCCTGTGCCCTCGATATGCCTGTTGCGCTTTTCATCAAGACGCCGGAAGGTCTCAAACAGCCCGGCGATATCCTCCTGCCTTATTCCGATACCGGTATCCCTTACCTCAACATAAAGCATGATATCGCTGCCGCTGCGGCTTTCCTCTTTTATAATAAGGGTGACAGAGCCATTTTCGGTATATTTTACCGCATTGGTCAGCAGGTTTATTATTACCTGCCGTATCCTTACATCGTCGCCCTTCAGCACAGAGGGCAGGCTTTCGTCTGCTTCTACAGTAAATTTCAGCTTCTTATCCGCAGCCCTGCGGGAAACTGAGGTCACAAGATCGTTTATCATTACAGCGGTCTGATATTCTGCGGAGATGATCTCCATTTTGCGGTCCTCGATCTTTGAAAAATCAAGGATGCTGTTAATAAGCGAAAGAAGAGTTCTTCCCGAGCTTTGTATATTTGCGGAATACTCCTTTATTTGCGGGTCACGGCTTTCATGGAGTATCATTTCATTCATTCCCAGCACCGCATTGATAGGCGTGCGTATCTCATGGGACATCTGCGCAAGGAAATCGCTCTTTGCCTTATCAGCTGAAATAGCCGCATCGGCGGATTCACGAAGCTTCTGATTCGCCTTGTCCTGCAGACTGATAAGATTGGTCATGAGTATATATACAAGAATAACGCATACGATCATTGCAAGCAGGCAGAGGGTTCCCATGATGAACACATTCCTGTACAGCGATAACAGATTGTTGACCACATATATCGAAAAGCCGGAGGTTTCATTTCTTGTTGATATAACTATCTTATAGCGGTCGTCATAATCCTTTATGATCTGGATATCCTCTCCGTTGGTCTCTACTGAATTATAGGGCAGGCTGGCGATACTGGTGGAGCCGTTTTCCGACATCTGATATTTTCCGAAGGGATGATTTATGATCTCGCCCTTTGCATCAACGAGAAAAGCGTAGGTGGTATCGCTGTAGTTTTTGCCGAGAATATCCACAAGCTTATCCATATAAAAGTCGATGCCGAAGTTTCCGAGAAAATCTCCCGTTTTGTCATTATAGACCTTCTTTGCAAAGGTAACGCAGTATAGACCGGTCTGTTCATCATAATAGGGCGAGGATATGATCCAGTTCTTTTCGGAAGCCATAAGCTCCTTATACCAGTCACGCTCCTCAACGTGCCAGTTATCATCCGGCTCCCAGCCGTTGTTCATTATTACCGTATGCTCCATATCCGGGTTTGCAAGATAGCTTACGGAGATCTCGGGATACTGCTTTGTTATCCTGTCAAGATATTCAACAGCGCCGTCATAGTTTTCCAGCAGCTCGGGAGCTGTGGAGATATTGCTGCAGAACATATCAAGTATGCTCTTCTGGGTATTGATCCATTCGGAAAGCTCATATTCATAATTTGCAGACAGCTTCTGCATCTGACCCTCGCCGTAATACACGGTAGTGGTGTAATTGAAATAGAAGCATATCAGGGATACTACGATAAGAAGAGAAAGTATGATCGCCCGGAAGCGTTTGCTCACCTCAACGTCATGGAGCTTTTTCTTTTTTCTCTTTTCCTTGGGCTGTTCGATAAGCCCTGAGTAGGACAGCAGCTTTGACACGGTATCCGAAAGCTTTGCACCGGATTCTCTTATGCTTTCAAATTCCTGCTCATAATCGGGGGAATTTCTGATATTCTCAACGCTTGCGCCCTTTATGATATGATCGAGAGGTTCCCGCAGGTCTGCGGAAATCTCCGAAAAATATTTCTTTGCAGAGTCAAGCTCCTCCTGAGCCTTATTCTCATTCTTTGCTGTAATGAAATACATCGTCAGGATCACGCCAAAAATAGACATTGACAGGATGACCATCAATATTATCACCGTGTAGGGAGTTCTGTACAGATTCCAGTGATTTTCGCTGACGATAAGATACCATCCGAAGCCGGAGGAGGTGGCGAAGATACTGTTTCCCCGCTGATTGAGAGAAACAGGCTGATCGCTGCTTTTGACAAGAGAAAAGACCCCCGCATAATCCGGCAGCTCGCTCACAAGCTTTTTACCCACCTGCATAATATCTGTGCATCCGGCGATAATCCCCTCATCGGTAACGATAATAGCCTTCTGGTTATTGTCGGCGTTCATCTGCTGGATATGCGCCTGAATATCAGACATGGAATAATCCATGCAGGCGATGGACTTACCGTCTGCAAGCATCACCGATACCGAAAAACACACATCTCCGGTCATAGCGTCAACATAAGGATCGGTGACATAAGGCTCGCCCTGCTTTTTCATTGCGCCCACATACCATGAACGCTTTTCTATCACATAATCATCCGGCGAATCAAAATCCGGAATATAATACCATCCGTCAGTTGCAAGATAAACATTGAAGCAGACGGAATTGGTTGCCTCTATCATTTCCTTTTTCTTTTTCCTGATTAACTCCTCGCAGGCTTCACGGTCATCAATCAGGGGCTGCACCTCAAGGGCAAAGCTCATTGTGGACAGCTTTTTCTCATCAATAGTCTTGACAAGCTCCCGGCTTATTACCTCAAGCCTGTCAGCGCCGTAATTGGTGGTATCAGATGTAGTGACATTGAAAACCATAGCTATCTCGGCAATATTCGCAGCAAGCAGAAGTATTACAACAGCGGCAATAATAATTATCGTTTTTGATCTTTTCTTCATCAGCCCGCCCCTCCGTTAAAAATACTTATCTTTAATTATACTACAAAACATACTTTAAAAAATGTATTATTTATTAACTTTTATTCTGAGCAGTGGAGGAACACCCCCGGAGTCAGGAGTCGGAAGGCAGGAATCAGGAATCAGGATTGATTAAATTGAAAATGGAAAAATATTTTGAAAATCTGGAATTCGGAAAGTGGAATTGAATCAGGAATAAGGGGTTTGAGCCGGCATCGGCGGCGCTTCTGTGACGAGTGTGACGAGTG
>ONNU01000369.1 GCA_900319255.1 uncultured Eubacteriales bacterium | reverse complement strand
CGTTTTCTCATTCAAAAACGGTGAAAAAAGCAAAACGAGAGAAACAAAGGAATTTGTTGAGGATTCTATGCTGGAAAAGGGATACAGACGTGACTGTTGTATCATTGCCGTAGGAGGCGGAGTTGTCACTGATCTTGCAGGATTTGTTGCGGGGACTTACGGACGAGGCGTACCGTTTATAAACTATGCGACAACACTGCTTGCGGCTGCCGACGCTTCCGTTGGCGGAAAAACAGCAGTCGACACTCCTCTGGCAACAAATCTTATAGGTATTTTCAATCAGCCGAAAAAGGTATACATTGACATTGCCGCATGGAAAACGCTCCCCGAGCGTCAGCTTCGCAGCGGAATGGCGGAAACTATCAAACACGCCTGTTTGGGCGACAAGGAGCTTTTCGACTATCTTAACGAAAATATGGAAAAAATATACGCCGTCGACAGCTCTGCCTGTGAGCATATTGCAGAACAGAACTGCCGAATTAAATATGACGTTGTTATGAAAGATGAGCGTGAAAGCGGTTTGCGTGAGATTCTAAATCTCGGTCACACAGTAGGCCGTGCAATCGAAACCGTCAGCGATTACAGACTGCTTCATGGTGAGGCGGTTTCTATCGGTCTTGTTGCCGAAGTAAAGCTATCCCAAAAGCTGGGTCACATGACTCAGGAAGAAGTCAACGCTGTTCTCGCATTGCTAACCAAAGCCGGATTGCCGACATCTGTTCCCGAATACATCGACCGTGAAAAGCTTGTTAAAAAACTTTACACGGACAAAAAGGTTAAAAACGGTCAGCTAAGATTTGTTTTGCAGGACGGTATAGGAAAGATAGTTCAGTTTGGTGAAAATGTTTTTGCAGCGCCTATTTCGGAGGAGCTTGCCAGGGAAATAATCATGGATTGCTGATAATTATCGCTTCTTTCAAAAGCATTTAAAGCCATTTTTACTTCACTTTTTATAATCCGAAAAATATGTATTATTTCTATATTGTGACCTGATATTATATTTTTTCGCAATAATTGCATATAATATAACGTTTTAATACCGGAGCGATTTTGTTTCTGATTTTTTCTTCATTTTTTCACAATGGTGCAGTAAAAATCCGTTGAAAAATCGGTGGTAATGTGATATAATGGTTGAGTATTTTATAAAGAAGGAAGATGAAAATGAACACAAGTATAGCTAAAGATAATACTTACAAAAGAGTACCTCGAAATTCCAGCATTGAAGTAGTCAAATTACTCGCTTTGGTACTGATTATTTTCTCTTCGGTGTTACCGTATGGTCCAACTTATCAAGGGGGATTTGACTCTTATGTTGACATAAGATTAGCGGAATTTTCCATGAGAAACATTGTTTATACACTGTTCAGATGGTGCGGTCAGTTTGGAGATGCTTTGTTCATAGTTTGTTCGGCATACTTTTTATGTGACAGCAAAAAATTCAAAGCGCCCAAAATCTATAAAATGATATTAGATTCTTGGATCATTTCGGTATTGGGACTTGTCACGGCAATGTTGTTTATGAGTCCTACTTTCTCGGAATCTCTGAAATCGCTGTTTCCCATCACGTTTCAGAGAAGCTGGTTTGTCGGCTGTTATATTATTTATTATCTTGCTCACCCTTTCATAAATAACGCTGTATCTAATTTGAACAGAGCTCAATTCAGAAGAGTAGTTGTAATCCTGTTTATTTTATACTCGGTTTTGACGATGTTCGGCACATATTACTATTTCACACTATTCGTTAGCTTTATATGCATTCATTTGTTTGTAATGTATAACAAGAAATATGAATTATTTAAACACAGTGATAAAAAGGATATCATCACTATTGTAGTTTCGCTGTCTTTGATTCTGTTGTGGATAGTTGGAATAAACTACTTGGGAAGCCGATATAGTTTTTTCACATCAAAAACCCTTTTATTCTGTCATTACTACAATCCTCTGGTTATTGCTATTGCTTTGAGCGCATTGAACTTAGCCGTTCGCAGACAATGGAAATCAGAATTTGTAAATAAGATCACAGCTCTTTCATTACTGATATATTTGTTTCACAGCAGTTACTTCTGGCTTACTTACGGAAAATATTGGATTTATGACAGAATGTCCGAATTGGGTTTGCCATGGTACGTTTCAACGTTTATACTTATTGTTGCGTATGTATTACTAATTCCTACAATCAGTTTTTTGTACGACATTACAATAGGCAAACTAACTTCAGGTGTGTTCAGCAAAGCTGTTGGTTTTGTTATGAATAAGATAGATATAATGCTGTCAAAGATTATATGATAATTTCTCTTGTACTATCCGTTGAAGAGAAGTTTTGACCTCTAATTAAGATTTTTACATACAACTAAAGCGGAAATATCATCCTCACCTTGTAAATGAGATGATATTTCCGCTTATTTATTCGGTAAACACTGTCCGCAACTTAAAGTGATTTTGTCTGTCGATTCAACGAATTTGGTTCTATTTAAATTCCCCGGTGTGGCTTATCTCCCCTCCCCTTTTCCAAATGTCATCAATTTAAGGAGCATTGAACAAATATGTATTTGCCAAGCGTTTACGCAACCAACCATTTGTATTTTTCAACGCTATATAAAGGAATGAAGGGAATCATGATGGGAGTATTTTTAACGTATTCTTTATATTCCGGATCACTTCCATAGGTTCTGTTCTGACGTATTTCCAGTCTTCTTGCCCCACCGAACATAACATAAATAATACCAAGATATCCCAAAAGTACAGCGATCCACTGCCAAACACTCGAATAAATATTTATACCACTTACAAATACTCCTGTCCAAAAGAGCATTTCCCCAAAATAATTAGGGCATCTGACAATTTTATAAAGACCCGTGTCAACAAATCTTCCGGGATTCTTTTTCTTTGCAGTATTTTTCTGATAATCTGCCAGCGATTCAAACACAAGTCCTGAAATACTGACAATGACTCCGATGATAACTAAAGCATCAGTACCGTATCCATTTTCTAAGCGAAATAAAACAGGTGAGGTTTCGCAAGCGTAAAGCAATGCTGCACTTAGCCAAATAGAGCATTTTATGGTTATTCGCAGTTTGTAGTGGGTAGTTGGTTTCCCGAAAGTGCCTGTAAGGCGACCGCCACCCTTGACAGAACCTGAAAGAAATGCTGTATG
>ONNU01000316.1 GCA_900319255.1 uncultured Eubacteriales bacterium | reverse complement strand
GAATCGGGAGATACCACTATCGTATATTGCGTAAGATCGGATTCCGGACATCTGCTTGCCTTCCGTACACTGCCGGATAGTAAGATCGACAATCAGTTCTATGCTGTGATAACCGGAGAAGCCGACAGCGTGCTTTTCAAGGGCAGAGTACGAGGCATGACCGATCCCTACCGCATCGGTATCCTCAACAATCTCGACCATCTCACCTATTCAAAAAAGCTGAAGCTCGATATGCCCGCAAAGGAAGCGCTGCTTGATTATATGGTCGATGCAAACACCTATGATTCAGGCTATTCCGAAAAGGCGATCAAGGCTACCTTTGTCGGCGCTGTGCTGATGTTTATTATAGGCTGTCTGTTCCTTGTAACGATCGTCAAAAATGCCATTATCTCCGTCCTTGCTGAAAAGGGCAAATATAAGGCAAAGCTCAAGGTCACAAAGGAAGATATCGAATTTGAGATGCAGGGCACTTATACAGGAAATGAGGAAAACGGCGAGAATTTCTTCGTCAATACAAATTATAATATCAGAGATTACGGCGTTAATAAAAACAACAGCCCAGCCGATAAATCCCAGCTTCCTTCATTAAGCGATGATCCGGCGCTTAACCGCGGTGAAAATGACGAGCCTGTCTTCTACACCGAATCGGTCAATGATGAGGGTAATTTCTATGTGGACAGCAAAAGAAAATCTGACGCTGATTACAACAGGGACGGTATGACAAAGAAATACTGATATGACCTCCCTGTCCCCCGCTATTGCCAAAAGAAAGGATAGTTTGATGAAAACCCTGATACTTACCGCAGATCAGACAGATCAGGCGGCTCAGATAATAAAAAAAGGCGGTCTTGTCGCTATGCCTACGGAAACCGTTTACGGGCTTGCGGCTGACGCCTTCAACGGAGAAGCTGTGGCTTCCATTTTCAAAGCCAAGGGCAGACCTATGGACAACCCGCTTATCGTCCATATCTCCTCCCTCGATCAGATAGGCTCCATCGTAAGGGAATTTCCCGAAAAAGCCCGCGCTCTTGCCGAAAGCTTCTGGCCGGGTCCGCTTACGATAATACTTCCCAAGTCCGATAATATCCCTATCGAGGTCAGCGCCGGGCTTGATACAGTAGCTGTGCGCTTTCCGTCCCATCCTGTTGCGAAGAAGCTTATCGCCGCCTCATGTCCCCTGGCTGCACCGTCGGCTAATCTTTCAGGCAGCCCCAGCCCCACCACCGCCGCTCATGTCATCAGCGATATGAACGGCAGGATAGACGCAATAATAGACGGCGGCGACTGTCTTGTGGGGGTTGAATCAACGGTAATAACCCTTGCCTGTGAACCCCCGAGAATACTCCGTCCGGGGGGGATAACCGCAGAGCAGATCGAAAAGGTCATAGGTCATATCGAGATAGACAAGGCTGTGACCAACCCCCTTGAGGAAGGTCAGCAGGCTGCAAGCCCCGGAATGAAATACAAGCATTATTCCCCGAAGGCAGAGGTTATCCTGCTTGACGGAGATGATGAAGCCTTTGAAAAATATATAAATGAAACCGGTGATGACAGAACCGCCGCTTTATGCTATAATGGACAGCAGGACAGGCTTGACTGTATCTGTCTGCCCATCGGTGAAAAGGGAGATTATACAGCATATGCCCATAACCTTTTTTCTTCCCTCAGAGAAGCGGATGAAAAGGGCTGCACCCGTGTATATGCCCATTGTCCCGAAACCAGCGGCGTAGGGCTTGCGGTATATAACAGAGTGATCAGAGCCGCCGGCTTTAAAACGGTGAAGCTATGAGCATGAAAAAAACTATTGTCATAGGACTTACAGGTCAGACCGGCGCAGGAAAAAGCACCGTCTGCGGCTTTGCGAAAAAAATGGGCATACCGGTAATTAATGCCGACAGCATAGCAAGAGAGATAATGAGCGCCGGAAGCGAATGTCTGACCCGGCTTGCTGAGGCTTTCGGGGAGGACATTCTTTTCCCCGACGGCTCCCTCAACAGAAAGCTCCTGGCGAAAAGGGCTTTTTCAAGCAAGGAAAAAACGGCTCTTCTCAATTCCGTGACCCATCCCTACATAATCGGAAAAACAAAGCAGCGAATCGCTGAGCTTTCGGAAAGCGGCGCTGATACCGTTATCTTTGACGCGCCCCAGCTTTTTGAAAGCGGAGGTAATAAGCTTTGCGATATCATTGCAGCGGTCACAGCCCCCGAAGAGGTGAGACTGCGGCGCATAATGGAGCGTGACGGCATAACCCGTGAAGAAGCCCTGCTGCGGATGAAGGCTCAGCACAGCGAAGAGTTTTTCAAAGAGAACTGCCGATATATAATTGACGGTTCCCTTAGTCTTGAGGAAGTGGAAAAAGCAGCGAGGGGGATCTTTTTCACCGCATAAACACAGAATTTCCCGGGTTTTACATTTACCTGAATCCGTAAAACTCAATGGTGAAAATCAATAAAAACTATTGTATCCATGTGATTTTTCAGTCCCTCATCCATTTGCTTACTTATCCTGATCAAGAAACTAAGCGCTTACCACTTTTGTAAATAATCAAACACTACCAGAGCTTAGCCGCTAAAGCTCGGCTTGCTACGGGGGATAAGGAAAGGGGATTGCAAAAGGAGGACACCCCTTGTGGTTTCCACCTTTTGACTAACCAAAGCAGAAATACTAATGAAGCATGACTCAGGGCATGAAAGTGGAACAGCTGACCCACTCTGTCAGTATGCATCATAGATGTCATTTTCACGGATTCAGGAATCAGTTATAGCTCCAGAAAATAAAAAGGAGGCGAAGGTGTTGAAAAGGAAAAACACAAAAACCATCCCTGTACGAGAAACAAAGGTTCCCGGAAAGGTCAGTAAGCGCAGAAAGGCTTTCATGGTCAGTCTGTGTCTTGTGCTGATGATCTTAGGGGTATTCGGCGCAGCCATCGGGCTTAAAACTGCCCATGACAAATATGTATATAACACCTACCCGCTCATTTATCAGGCAGAAGTAGAGCAGGCGGCAAACAAATATAACGTAGACAAATATCTGATCTACGGCGTTATAAAAACCGAAAGCAATTTCGATCCCAACGCTGTATCTCCTGTGGGGGCGATAGGTCTTATGCAGATCATGCCGGAAAGCTTTGAATGGATCCAGACCTATTACGTTGACGATTCCTACAAGGACTATACCGTCGGTGATCTTGTCAACCCGGAGATCAATATTGACTACGGAACCCATCTGCTTTCCATGCTGCTTGAACGCTATGACGGAGTTGAGGACACCGCTGTCGCTGCATATAACGCAGGTCCCGGCAATGTTGACGGCTGGCTTGAAAACAAGGATTATTCCGACGACGGCAAAACCCTGAAATACTGCCCCGTTGAGGAAACTGAGGAATACCGCAAAAGAGTAGCCCAGAACAAGAATATCTTTGAAAAGCTCTATGAGGATATCGACAACGGCGTTATCAGCAGCGATACTGCCGATGAGGAAACAAAGAAGTATTTGAAATAGTTTATAGTTATTGGTTTATAGTGGTTAGTGATTAGTTTATAGTTAATAATCGTTAGCTCAGAGCAGGAGAAAAGGTCAATATAATACTGAAATCTACATCATTAATATTCAAAACGAAAGGAAGAAGTTTATTATGGAGAACGAAGCAAAAGAAAAAAGTCAGGCAGCTCAGCTTAAAGAAAAGCTTTTTATCAACAAAAAAAACGGCTGCCGTAAGGTCAGCTCTGACGATATTATAAGAGCTGATGAATTCTGCGAGGAATACAAGAATTTCCTTGACCATGCAAAGATCGAGCGTGAGGCTGTGATCTATGCCATCGAGGCTGCGCAGAATGCAGGCTTTACCGAGTACGACCACACAATGACCTATGAGCCGGGGGATAAGGTCTATGTCAATAACAGAGGAAAGGCTGTCATGCTGGCTGTTATTGGCAAAAACGGCACACATAACGGCGTAAGGCTGGGCATTGCCCACATTGATTCCCCGAGACTTGATCTCAAGCCGAAACCGCTGTACGAAGCAAACGATCTTGCTCTTTTCAAGACTCATTACTACGGCGGTATCAAAAAATATCAGTGGCCGACAATTCCTCTTGCGCTTCACGGTGTAGTTGCGCTGAAAAACGGCAGCAATATCACAGTAACCATCGGCGAGGATGAAAGCGATCCCTGCTTCTGCGTGACCGACCTTCTCCCCCATCTTGCTGTTGAGCAGATGTCCCAGGTAATGACAAAGGCATTCAACGGCGAGCATCTGAATGTTCTTGTTGCAAGCCGACCCTTTAACGAGGACGAGGAAAGCGAAAGTGTAAAGCTGAATGTTCTCAGCATCCTTTTTGAAAAATACGGCTTTGCAGAGGAGGATTTCCTTTCAGCTGATCTTCACATGGTACCTGCGCTCAAGGCAAGGGATCTGGGCTTTGACAGAAGCATGATCGGCGCATACGGCCACGATGATAAGGTCTGCGCATATCCTGCGCTCATGGCTGCCCTTGACACAGAAATGCCCGACAGCACCGTCATTACCGTTCTCACCGACAGAGAAGAGATCGGCAGCGACGGCAACACCGGCATGAAATCCACCTTCCTTGCAGACTTCATTGCAGATCTTGCCCAGGCAGACGGCGAGCAGGCAAGGCACGTTCTCAGGAAAAGCACCTGTCTTTCAGCCGATGTCAACGCTGCATACGATCCCACCTATGCCAGTGCCTTTGAGGCGAACAATTCCAGCTTCATCAACAACGGCGCAGTAATCACCAAATACACAGGCAGCGGCGGAAAATACTCCACCTCAGATGCCAGCGCCGAATACATGGCAAAGGTGAGAAGGATACTTGACGATGCCGGGGTACTATGGCAGACCGGCGAGCTTGGCAAGGTTGACGGCGGCGGCGGCGGAACCATTGCAAAGTTTGTTGCCAATTACAATGCTGATGTTGTCGATCTGGGAGTACCTGTACTTTCAATGCACGCGCCCATGGAGGTCGTTTCAAAGCTCGATGTATATATGACATACAGAGCGCTTTTTGAGTTTTACAGGGCAGAGTAAGGGAACAAATCAGAAAAATAAAAGGAACTGCGGAAAAACAGATTCTGGGTTTATTCTTTTTACCCTGGCTTCTGATGACCGCTGACTTCTTCCGGGGCAGCGGCTTTGCCGCTGCGGACAAAAGTAGAAACACTAATAAAGTATGCCCCGGTGCATTAAAGTAAAACACAGATTCGGGAGTTATTCTTTATTCCCTGGCTTCTATTAACCGCTGACTTCTTCCGGGGCAGCGGCAAAGCCGCTGCGGACAAAAGAGGAGAACCACAAGAGGGGGGCTGCGCCCCCCTCTT
>ONNU01000317.1 GCA_900319255.1 uncultured Eubacteriales bacterium | reverse complement strand
TATACACTTTTCGCCGCCCGGTCATCCCGGACGGCGAATTCTTCACGACCGGAGCTATTCCGGTTTCCCTCTTTTATATCATTCCTCAGAATTATCCTCTGTCTTTTCTTCCTCAGCATCCTTCTTCTTTCTGCCGAAAAGACCTCTCTTGGGCTGATCGTCCTTTTTAGGCTGCTTTTCAGGAGTATCGATAGAGCTTACTGCCCACTTCTTGAAGCGGATCCTTGTTTTATCTGTACCTGTTTCAAGTACAAAAGTATCATCATCCTCACGGATAGCAATTACCTTGCCCACGATACCGCCGATCGTTGTTACATCATCACCGATCTCAATGCTGCCGCGCATTGCTTCCTCTTCCTTCTGCTTTTTTCTTGAAGGACGGATGAGAAGGAAATACATTGCAACAAAGATCAGGATCCAGAATCCGAACATTCCGGCAGTTGCCCAGTTATTCGGCTGAGCGTCAGCTGCATTTGATGCATTTGCTGCAAGAAACATAAAATTATCCATATCCTTATCCCTTTCTTTACCTTGATATTTCTCAGTTCCGAAAAGACATCATTTACTGCAAAGCTCAGCCCTGCATTTCAATTTTTGGCATATCTTTTCAAACACAAATATCATTATAACAGGCGTCCGGCAAACATTCAAGCTTTTTTTGTAATAATTCCGCTCCTGATACGTCAGTACGACAGAGATTACAAATTATTTCCCGTACTCATGCTGTATTATTGTAGCATTTTACAGTCTGCCGTCAAGCACTCCCCGGTACTTATTATAGAAGTCCTCAAAGCTGTCATTATCGAGAGCTTCCCTGATTCTCATAAGCAAGGTATTATAGAACCAGACATTATGCATAACGCAAAGCCTCATTGCAAGCATTTCCCCGCTTTTGAAAAGGTGGCGGATATATGCTCTTGTGAAATTACGGCATACCGGGCAGTCACATTCGCTGTCGATAGGCTCGGTGTCAAGAGAATATTTTTCATTCATCATATTTCTTCTCCCCGACCATGTGAACACATTAGCGTGTCTTGCGTTACGGGTAGGCATTACGCAGTCGAACATATCAATTCCCCTGTGCACAGCCTCCAGAATATTCACCGGCGTTCCCACACCCATAAGATATCTCGGCTTATCCTCCGGCATATATTCCTCAACGACATCAAGGGTATGATACATCTGTTCCGTACTTTCCCCCACTGCAAGACCGCCCACAGCATAGCCGTCAAGATCCAGCTCTCTGATACGCTGCATATGCTCGATACGCAGATCGTCATAGGTGGAGCCCTGATTTATGCCGAAAAGCATCTGCTTCGGATTAATGGTATCTTCTCTTGAATTAAGCTCCTTCATTTTATCCCTGCACCGGCAAAGCCAGCGGTATGTTCTGTCACAGGAGCGTTTTGTATAATCGTATTCGGCAGGGTTTTCTATACATTCATCAAATGCCATAGCTATTGTGGAGCCAAGATTTGACTGGATGGTCATGCTTTCCTCAGGACCCATAAAGATCCGGTGGCCGTCAATATGGGATGCGAAGGTAACGCCCTCCTCCCTGATATTTCTCAGCTTAGCCAGTGAAAACACCTGAAATCCGCCGCTGTCGGTAAGAATGGGGCCGTCCCATCTTGTGAACTCATGCAGACCGCCCAGTTTTTTTACATTTTCATCTCCCGGGCGAAGATGCAGGTGATAGGTATTGCAAAGCTGCACCTGACAGCGAAGCTCCTTCAGATCAAGAGCAGACACAGCGCCCTTTATTGCTCCGCAGGTAGCGACATTCATAAACGCAGGCGTCCGGATAACGCCGTGGGGGGTCACAATCTCCCCTCTTCTTGCCTTTCCCTGCTTTTTTATAAGCTTATACATACAGAACCTCCGTTATAATTCTCACGGCTTATCGCCGGAAAAGTGCGGTCACAGTTAATTAAGGGGACATATAATATGCCCCCTGTATGATCTCGATCAGTTTTCTTTATTTTCAGCATCCGGAACAGCCAGCGCATTATCTGCATCGCCTGTCTGAGCAGCCTCAGCAGCTTTTCTCTGAGCGATAGCGCGCTTTCTGTCGTCAGCTGTTGTAAATTCAAGGGAATTATCGTCCTTATCCACAAGAGCCGTCATTGTATTTTCATGGAAAACAGCGACCGTACCCACAGGCATCTGAAGAACTCTGAGAGCCTCGCCTCTGAACTTCATAAGCTCATAGGAATGAACGGTAACAAGCTCCTCATTTGTATGATTACCCTCGTTTTCGTCATTAAGAAGTCCGAAATACCAGCCTGAATCGCCGTTTTTAGTAGGCTCGGAGCGGTTCATATAAACATCCTTAGCGCTGATTGCCTCCTTGAGCACGAGGATAGTATCGGAAAAGATAGTCGGCTCAGGATTCTCGATCTTTGCCTTCATATTGGTATCGACCTGCATATTCTGAACGATAAGAGCGCTTGTGCAGTCATCGGTTCTGAGCTTGAAGGGGTCGTTTTCATAATCAGCGGTCTGGACAACATAGAAAACATTATTTTTTTCAGTTCTCTTGCTGAGGAAATATCTTGCCCAACCGTAATTAACAGCAAAGGTAGGGTTAAAGATATTTGTCTGCTCGCTGAGCTGATTCAATGTGCGAAGAAGAGCAGTCGCTGCATTTTTGAGCGGCGCATTTGAATAAAGCTTGACTTTCTTATTATTGATTTCTGTTTCAAAGGTAACCATAATCATTCTCCTGTTCTTTTATTATTTTCTCCGGACTCATCTCATTCCCAAGTCCGCCAAAACTATACTATACATTTTACCCCAAACCCACGCCCTTGTCAACCGCCGCCGGCAGCGTCGACGCTGCACCCAAAATCGCGGGGCAGGTCTGACAAAGCTTTACTTTCTTCCCCGCGTGTTATACTTGGATGGGATGGGGAAACAAAAAATTCCCAAAGCCAGCTCATTATCAAAGTCCCAGAAATATTTTACAC
>ONNU01000319.1 GCA_900319255.1 uncultured Eubacteriales bacterium | reverse complement strand
TCAGCGCTGGGATTCGGCAGCAGCTTGTTGGGTGTTCTTGGCGGAGCAACCGATTTCGCATCCCGTTCTGTTATCAAGCATAAGCTTCAAAAACAATATAATAAAGATGAGGATGCAAATAATGCGAAGGAAAATGAGCTTAAACAAGCGCTTGCGGATACGGATAAAAATGATAAGGAAGCCTATCTGGAATCGAAAAAAAAGCTGAGATCATTCAAACTGAAAAAATATGCCTTGCAGGATGCTGCTTCTTTTCATTCGGCTCAGAGATGGGCTAATGCGCCAAAAAATTTAATAGGATCGCTGACTACAGGCTTGGGTACTTTATCTTCCGTTTTATCGACTGTCTTTCCGGATAGCTCAGGTATAAAAAAGTTTAAAGCGGTCACTCCTCTTATCGCTACTGTCGGAGGCTTTCTGAACAGAGCAGTGGGTCATTTTGCTGATCATGTAGCAGGAAAAAAGATGAAAAGCAAGAAGTTTGATATCATTAATAATTACCTGAAGAATAAAAGAGCTAAGCTTAAAGATGAGATAAAAGAGCTGAAGGAAAATAATGAAAACGTTGATAATAACAAGTATTTGGAAAATGTAAGCGATGGCGCTCTTGACCGTATCACTATTGCAAGAATGGGTGTGGATATCAAGATAAGTAATGCGGATGCCTCAGATGCTGAAAAGATGGAGGGCTTCAAGGCTCTGAATATAAAGAGAGCAAGAAATATTCTGGAGGCTTCTGCTGAGGACAAAAAGTCAATGCTCAGCGCTCTGGGACTTAGTTCGTCAGCAACTCTTGATGAGGTGGCATCCGCTCTGACAGGAGATACATGATAAAACAAACGGCAAAGGACAGATTTTATGCAGACAATGGAGCTTTCTGCTCAGAAACACAGATTCAGAATACCCGTTCCCTTTGTCAGAAGGGAAATACTTCCGCAGCCCGCAGGCGCAGCGCTTATCTGCACACCGGCAGGATGGGGCAAAACAGCATATCTTTCACAGCTTGCCCGGGACTGTCAGGGCAGTGCCTGTATTTCTGCGGGAGCGGAGGATAACAGCGCCGCCAGAATAACAGCACTTCTTTCGGAAGCGCTCCCCGATGCAGGAATAGCTGACACTGACAGCTGCTTTGAGGCTGTATCAAAAGCTGCGTCTGTTCTCAGCAAAAGAGAAAACGGGCTTCTGCTTTTTGACAATGCATCGGAGATAACAGAAAAGCAGGCGTCTTCTCTTCTCAGACTCCTCGCCGGCGCTGCGGCAGACGGTCATTTCAGCATCGTATTCGCAGCCGAAGAGATCCCGTCATGGCTGCTGAGCTTTGTTATGGAAAAGAGCATAAAGCTTATCGGCACAGAAAGTTTGCGCTTTTCTCCCGAAGAAACAGCCGCCCTTGCTGAGCTTGTGGATCCCTCTGTATCAGAAGGCAGAAAAAGCAGTCTGGCAGCCTTTACAGGAGGATGGGCAGTTGCGGTAAGGGAGCTTGCAGAGGAAAAAACCGGCGATCTTATCAGGGACTGCGACGCATCATATCTTCCGGAATACATACAAAGCTTTATTCTGTCGCCCCTTCCCGCAGATGTCCAGCGAATACTGAAAATATCAGCCTTTCTGCGCGGGGACGAGGATTTTTATCGTGACGCTTTAAAGCTTGCCGATTACAGCTCTGTATGCAGCCGCCTGAAAAGAATGGGGATATTCAGCAGCAATGCAGACGAACCGGAGCTTCCCGAAGTGATGAGCCATCTTCTTTCAAAGCTTATCCCATCAGAGGAAAGAGAAAAGCTTGTGGAGCAGGCAACGGATTATTATATCAGACATAAACGCTTTGCTGAGGCTGTGAGATTATTCGAGGTAAGCGGAAATACCTTTGCAGCCGAAAGGATATTGCAGCTTTACGGCGACAGACTTCTTGCAAACTGTGAATTTGAGCTTATCGGCTATTGCGGCAGGATAATCGGCAGCTCTGAGCAGGTCAGCGAACCCCAGGCGCTTGGCGCACTTGCGCAGTATTATTATTACAGCGGCGAATATGAAAAAATGGAGCAGGCTTTCAACCGGGCAGACAGTATGTTTGGGAAGGAAAACCGCTACAGCACCCTGCGCAAGCTTTATAACGGTCTGCTGCGCTATGAAAAGAAGCCTGAGCTTTACGCAGAGAATGTTCTGTCCGCAGCGTCATGGCTGAGATCCCATGAGATCCCCATGCCGTTTCTCTACCGCCGGGAGCTTGATATATACGATGAGATCACAGCCCGTCAGGAGGAAAAAAGCGATGAAAAGCAGCTTTTATATATCAGCCGCTTCGGCACGCTGCAGCTTTCAGCCGGCTCAAAGCACACAGAGATACAATGCAAGACAAGACGTTCCCATGAGCTGATAGCCTATATGCTTGAGCACGGCGATAAGCCCATCGGCAGAGATGAGCTTCTGAACGCATTCTGGTATGATGATATGCCTGCAAATGCCGTTGCGATGCTTCACAATATGATCTATCATCTTCGCCGGGAGCTTTCAGCCTTCGGGCTTGAAAATATCATCAGATACAAAAATAAATACTATACACTGGATACCGGTTATATTTGCGAGGACGACAGGGATATTATCGAGGTCTGTGAAGCATCCGAAAGCGGGAACACAGATATTATCTCATCCCATGAGGAGCTGCTCAGACAATACTGGGGAGCATATCTCGGGAATACGGATATCCCCTGGGCAAATGAAAAGCGGGAATATTACGACCGCTGCTATATCAATGCCTGCAATACCCTTTCCGGCATATGCCGCGCTGAGGGACGGTATGAGGATGCCTTGCTTTTCCTCAAAAACGCATACCGTCTTGATCCCTATTCAGAACAGCTGATAAGCGAGCTGCTCGAATGTTATTCAGCTCTTGGCAAGCCTGACAAAGCCCGGCTTTGCTATGAGGAATACGCCCGCAGGCTTGATGAGGAATTCGGCACCCGACCGGGGAAATGGCTGAGGAACCGCTTTTTCTCCTGCTTTGCAGAAGAGCTGTAATAACAGACATTGCGTTTTGCC
>ONNU01000322.1 GCA_900319255.1 uncultured Eubacteriales bacterium | reverse complement strand
CACGGCGTACTGCCGTGCCGCCTCCCTCGGGAAGGGAGAATTAAAGGGGAGTAAAAAGTAAGTCTGCTAAGGTAGACAGCATTGCCGCCGCAAAGAACTGCAGCAGTAATTATAAAGCATTCCGGAACGGCAAAAATAAAAAGAACGTACCAAAATTCAGAAAGGTGTGAGTGAAATGAACAGTAAGCTATTAAAAAGGATCATCAGCATAACCCTTGCAGGCGCAACCGCAGGGATACCCTTTGCAGTAAGCGCAGTAAACGCAGACGCAGCTGATACGACAAGCGGTTCACTTTCCGGATACTATGCAACAAATGCAAAGGGCTTCGGAGCAGGGAAAACCATAACCGTGGACGGGGATATTTCCGACTGGGATAGTACAATGCTTATCTCCCAGGGCAGCGCAAATGACGATCCCCGTGTGTACCGCCCTGATTCAATGTATGAGGTAGGCAGCGATCTGTATGCACTGTACGCTGCATATGATGATGATAACCTTTATCTCATGTGGGAAATGACTAATGTGCAGGACGCTGTATGCCCGGATGAGGAATATCCCCTTGAAAACGGAACTATCTATTCAAACGGTATGCTGAATTATCCCTTCCTTATCGCTGTTGATACAGGCAAGAGCATGGACGCTATCGGAAATAACGGTAAATGCGTCACCGGCGGAACTATCCTTGACAGCGGCATCACCTATAAGAATAGCTTCAACAGACTGATCGTGACTTCATCCAACGGTCAGAGCACCAGCATCTACGGCGGTAACAGCACCGGTATCAGCCCTGTTGAAATGTATACACAGAATAATTCCGGCATCACTGTAATGTGCGGTATGGGCATCCTCAGTAAGAATGTCAACGGCATAAAGGGCTACGGTACAGCAGGAAAGCGCGCAGCCGGGGATATTACAAAGGATACCTCCGCATGGACAGATTTCAATACGGCTGGTCATAACAGCAGCGAAATGGATTTCCATTATGAGATGTCAGTGCCCCTTTCAAAGCTTGGCATCACAAAGGATGATATCACCAAAAACGGCATCGGTGCCAGCATCATTTCCACCTGCGGTAAATCAGGCATGGATTCGCTGCCCTATGATCTTTCGATGAATGATAACGCTGCAAAGGCGGATACACTCTCAGGCTCGGATTTCAGCCTTGAAAAGAGCGATGATGACTATGTAACAGCTGATTTTGCAAGAATAGGCAAGGCAAAGACAAATCCCCCCGCATCCCTGACAAACAGATCCAAGCTCAGCGTTACCACCGCAGAAAAGGGTATGCCCGTAGTTATCACCGGCGCAGCAGAGGGCGGAAAGGCGCCTTACAGATATCTTTTCAGATATAAGAAGAACAGCGACGCTGATTTTGTACAGCTGGGTGATACCTTCAGCAAGAAGAATACAGCGACCTTCTATCCCCATATCGCAGGCTCCTATACAGCAGAGGTACAGGTAAAGGATGCAGACGGCAATATCGCAGTCAAGACCCTTGCAATGAAGGCTACACCGTCTACATATGACTTTGAGAATACATCAAAGCTGAATAAATCCACTATATCCGTAGGCGATTACTTCAAGATGAACGCTGTAAAGAGCGGCGGAAAGGCTCCCTATACATATACCTTCATGTTCAAGAGAGCAGGCAATACAAAGTGGAATATCATCGGAACAGAGTGGGGCGAAAAGACCAACGCTACACTTACCCCCACAGCCGAAGCTGATTATGACATGAGAGTTCTCATCAAGGACGCAACAGGCAGAGTTGCCACAAAGTCCTTCAAAGGTACAGTATCCGGCAAGATCACAGAGCTTACCAATAATTCCAAGGTTTCAGCAACCTCTGTAAAAGTGGGAACAGAGGTCAGGATCACCGGCGCAGCTGTCGGCGGAACACCTCCCTATACCTATGCTTTCTATTTCAAGAGATCCACAAATACAAAGTGGGTAACAATAGGCACAGAGTTCTCAACAAAGAACACAGCAACCATCAAGCCCACATCAGCAGCAAGCTATGATGTCAAGGTCATAATAAAGGACAAAGCAGGCAAGACCGCAGAAAAGACATTCAAGATAACTGCTACAGCATAATGCCCTGATACCCCCGCAGGTCTGATAGAAGCCCCCGGGGAAGAGGGAACGCAGAGCGCAGGATAGAAAAAGCAAAGCGCAAAAAAACAGAGCGCACAGCGCCTGCAAGCGCCTGCAAAGCCCCGCAAAGAAATAAGCACCAGGCGTCAGACAAAGTCTGACCGCCGCTCCCTTCATAATTCCCCCCGCTGCCGGCACTCAGCCGGCAGCAAATTTTTTGCGGAAAAAGAGTGATTAGTGGTTGGAATCTGGAATTCGGAAAGTGGAATTGAATCAGGAATAAGGGGTTTGAGCCGGCAT
>ONNU01000323.1 GCA_900319255.1 uncultured Eubacteriales bacterium | reverse complement strand
GGGGCGCAGCCCACCTCTTGTGGTTCTCCTCTTTTGTCCGCAGCGGCAAAGCCGCTGCCCTGGAAGAAGTCAGCAAACAATAGAAGTCAGGAAGTTAAGAATAACTCCCGAATCCGCTGTTATAGCTATTATTTTTTTCTTTGTCATAAATAACACTCTCCTTAATTATATTTTTAAAAAGCATGCAACAAAATGAAGATTCCCTTGATTTGTCGGAAGATTATTCATATACCTGTTAAACTACCGTTTACGGTCAAGTATTTCCCGCTGTTTACGTTTTTGATATAATACTGTTGTCCATATTCAAGATAATTATTGGTTGCATTAACAGTCAAATCTGTTTCTGAACAATAAATCAGCACCATACACATAATGAAAACAGAAACCATAGACAATGAAATACATTTTTTCAAAACCTTCATTTGAAAACCACACCCTTTCATTAAAACATTTTTATCGGGTATTCATCCATTCATATAATATGTTATCACCTCCTATTAATATAATTGTATCACTTTTCTGCTTAATTCAATTTCAATAATGCCAAAATTCAACAATAGATTTTTGTGCAACATTAACAAAAACAGTATTATTGTTTATTCATGCATAAAATATAATCTCTTTCAATTTTATAAGAACATGCGGTATGCTGCAAAAACTCCTCCGCTTCTGACACCGCCGGCGGCGGCACCGTGTTGGTGTAAAATATTTCTGAGACTTTGATAATAAGCTGGCTTTGGGAATTTTTTGTTTCCCCATCCCATCCAACTATAACACGCGAGAACAAAAGTAAAGCTTTGTCAGAACTGCCCCGCGATTTTGACGCCAGGGCACATCGGGGCTTGATTATTTGGGCAGAGTGTGGTATAATACATAAATATATTTGGTAATTGTTTATGCTTGTGTACATATTCACATTTGTGTGTGGTTTGTATCATTGGCAGCTGTAATCTGTTTCGGAAGGAAGTTAATGAAAATGGGTAAACTGATGGATCTCTCTACGATGGATAACTATTATGAGCAGATAGTTGTCAAAAAAATGAGCTCAACTAAAAAAATTATGGTCGCTCTCGGTTTTGTGCTTTTGATTCTGGGTATCATCGGCTCTATTGTGTTTGCGCAGATCGTACCGCCGCTTGCTTTTGTGGCTCTGCTGCTTCTGGGCGGCTGTATTTACCTCATCTACTACCTTGTGTCTAATTCCAGGGTGGAATATGAGTATACCTTCGTGACCGGTGAAATGCGTGTTGAACGTATCAAGCGTCAGCTTAAACGCAGAAAGGTTTGCGCTTTCGATGTCAAGGCTATCGACGATATCGGCAAATATAACAACCTGGAAACCGGCAAAAGAAATATCGACATCTCTAAGCAGAACCTTATCCTCAGAGCTGAGGACGATGATCTTAACCCCGGCACATATTATGTTATGATCCACGATAAGATCAGACATAAGCCCGCTGTGCTTATTTTCAGCCCCGATAATACTACTCTCGATAAGCTCCGCCCCTATCTTTCTATTGAGCTGAAAAAGAAATTCCTCACGATACGCAATGAGGACAAGCTTCTTCATAAAAAACAGGAAGCTGCAGGAAATGCATAATTTCTGACCGCTTTCTTTATGCATTCCCTTTAGCATTGACCGCTGTTATCCCCCGACCAACGGGAAGCAGCGGTCAGTTTTTTCCCCGCGTTTTCTGGGGTATCAATTACAAGCGAACGGAGATCATATATGAATGACGCAGAACGAAATAACAGCAGCTTCAGAATTCTGTCGGGAAGCGCACTGAAAACCATAGCTCTTCTGACAATGCTTCTGGATCATACCACCGCCATTGTGCTGAGCAATATCCCGTTTTTTACAGAACCCCTTTCCGGCATCCCGGGCAATATTACGCTGTATAGTATTTTCAGACTTATTGGAAGAGCTGCCTTTCCTATCTACGGCTTTCTTCTCACAGAGGGCTATCTGCATACGAGAAATAAGGAAAAATACGGGCTGCGGCTTCTGATATTTGCTGTTATATCTGAGATATGCTGGGATCTTGAACGCTCCGGCAGGCTTTTTAACAGCGGTCAGAATGTGTTCTTTACCCTGTTTCTCGGACTTTGCGCAATTTATCTCTACGACCGTTTCCGCAAGGATAAGCTTAGTCTTATAATGGGGCTTGCGGTGGTATTCGGCGTTTCGCTGATACTGCAAGCCGACTACGGAACACCCGGTGTGGGCTATATGCTGTTTTTATATGTAGCCCGGAAAAGCCGTATCCTCCAGGGCTTTATCGGCTGCTGCTTTTTCAGACCGCCCCAGAATACCATCCCCGCCTTTATACTGATAAGCCTTTACAACGGCAAGCGTGGCTATATCAAGGGCAGGGTCTTACAATACGCTTTTTATATCATCTATCCTCTGCATATGCTCATACTCTATCTGATAAAGCTTTACTGCTTCGGATATCAATAAATACAATAAAGACTGCCTCATGCGTTTTCAGCGCTTGTGAGGCAGTCTTTTTTATATGAATATTTTACTGACGCAGCTTTTCCAATGCTTCAACAGCATTTGCAACACACTGATCGCAGGGGCAAAGTACCTTGCCGGTCTTTATTCCCTTGAGCTCGCCGCAGATGGCAGCTCCGCATTTCTCTTCAAAATCATTCAGCAGGGCTTTTGCTTTCATTCCTGTCCTGCCCTTGCCTGCGTTGGCTATGCCCAGAACCATACCAGCGCCCACCAGTGCGCCGCAGGTAGCCTTCATGCAGCCCATTCCTGCGCCGAATGATGCTCCCAGCGCCATAAGCTCCTCGCTGTCCATCTGCATAATATCAGCATATGCTAAAAGCACAGCCTGACAGCAATTACAGCCCTGTCTTTTCAGATCAACAGCCGTTGTTTTTCTGTCCATTAAGCTTTCCTCCTTTAAAACAGCTTTTTATTTGCAATATCATAATCTGAAACAGCCTTCCAGATAAATCTTGTTCCAACCTTTATCCCGGTCTTTGCCGCCTTTGTCCAGTCGCCGGTACACAGCCCATAGATAATATCAACGGACATATCTATGACCGAATCTGTCGCTTCACCAACAGTAACATCCGAATCTGCCGGCTGGGTCATAGTAAGAAGCACAGGAACCGATACCCCTCCGGCTAAAACCGCGGTCACAGCAATATTTATAAGCGTTGTTCCTGCTGAAGCGGCAGTTTTTATCGTCTGATCCATAAAAGCAGGATCATTCTCCCTGAAGGGTTCTACAATAGTCTTTCCCTTTTCATCAAGAGTAAATACATATTTCTGCCCCTTGAATTTTTTATCAAGCTCTGAAAGATTGTAGCCGAAAAATACGTTCTCCTTTGAATTATAGGCAAGCTCTTTCAGGTATTCGCCGGATATATACACAGCTTCAACATTTTCAACAACAATGTCAAAATCATTATCCCCTGATCTTGCTTTCAGCCCGGTCATTACCGTCTGTTCAACATACTCCCGGTTCTTTTTATCGCTCATGCTGTCAAATCCCATGAGCTTTATCTTTTCATTTTCTTCTGTTTTCTCTTCTGCGCTGCCCTGGGGCTTTACCTGCTCCGGGGATACAGCAGAGCCTTCTTCTGCTGCAGCAGGGCTTGCAGAGCTTTGTGCAGAGGATGCATTGTCCCCTCCCTGAGCCGCGCAGCCGCCGAGTATCAGCATTCCGGCAAGCATCAATGATATGAGTCTTTTCATTTTTTCTCCTCCGGATTGTGAAAATTCCCGAATCATTTTGCAGATCCGTAATTTTGTAAAATAAACCCCCGGAGAAGGAACACGCCGACTCCGGGGGAGCATTTTTTACGTCTTTTTGTTTATATCAAAGCAACAGCTTTATCAGCCCTCGTTGATAGCAGCCTGTGCAGCAGCAAGACGTGCGATCGGTACTCTGAAGGGTGAGCATGAAACATAGTCAAGACCGATCTTATGGCAGAACTCAACAGATGAGGGATCGCCGCCGTGCTCACCGCAGATACCGCAGTGAAGCTCAGGACGGGTTTCCTTACCGAGCTTGAGTGCTGTCTTCATGAGTGAACCAACGCCAACCTGATCAAGCTTAGCGAAGGGATCATTCTCGAAGATCTTAGCATCGTAATATGCCTCGAGGAACTTACCAGCGTCATCACGGCTGAAGCCGAAGGTCATCTGGGTAAGATCGTTTGTACCGAAGCAGAAGAACTCAGCTTCCTTAGCGATCTCGTCAGCTGTAAGAGCAGCTCTCGGGATCTCG
>ONNU01000326.1 GCA_900319255.1 uncultured Eubacteriales bacterium | reverse complement strand
CGAAAGTAAAGCATTGTCAGACCTGTCCCGCGAACATGGGTCCAGCGTCACGCTGGGAAATTTATTGTTGAAAAAATCGGAAGAATGTGCGATAATAAAATGATAGGCTTAGCGGCTTGTTGTGAGTTCCCGGAATTTCAGAAAGGGGACTGTCAGGGAAAGGTATGAGAATAGATCATATCTTCCCGAAAAGCTTTTTTGAGGTGAATCATTTAATGAAAAAAAGGATATATCTCATTATTGTTTCTGTTTTGCTGACTGTGGCGGTTTTTCTCATACCGATACTTAACCCCGGCGCAGACGGTATGCAGAATAAGCCCGATGATATAAAGCGAACCGATACTATTGTCAATAATAACAAGAAAGAAAAGGATAATACTCAGACGCCTGAAAAAATCAATATCCCGAAAAGCGATACTACCGTTGTATTCCTTGTTACCGTGTCGGGGGACAGCCTTTATGATACGGTGCAGGCATCCTCGGGGCAGTATAAGACTGTCTATGACCTGCTGATGTCAAAGGAATACAGGAAATATACGGACGCTGTAAGAAAATCCCAGGCTATTGTCAAGGCAAGCATCGAAAAGATAATCCCGGATGCCGATTTCACCGGCAGCTACAGCTATAATACCGTGATAAACGGTTTCAGCCTGCGCGCCCCCTACAGCGCTCTGGAAAAGCTGAATAATATCTCCGGAGTTGTTTCGGTTAATCCTGTTTTCACCAATTACCTGACGATCTCTGAGGATGATGAAGCCTATGACGATTATCAGAATTATGATTATGATTACGGCAATGACGATAATTATGATTACGATTATGATAATGATACAGAATACAATACGGATGACTACGACAGCGGTTATGAGGATGATAATTATGATTATACAGAGGATGATTATAATTATGATCCTGACAGTGATGAGGATAGTGAGGACGACAGCGGTGAAGGCTCATCTGAAAGCAGCGGGGGAGAGGAAAGCTCCGAAGGCTCCGAAAGCTCCGAAAGCAGCGAGGATCTGAGCGACCCTGCCTATTATGAAATGACAGGGGTAAAAAAGGCTGCTGACGCGGGCTTCAGAGGCGGAAAAAGATCAATAGCCGTGATAGATGACGGCTTTGACTGCTCGGCAGCGGTGTTTTCATCAAAGCCGGTCTCCGCAAGATATAATGCCAAGGATATAAAGACCCTTGCCGACAGAAGCGCAGTCAATGTCGCTTCCGGCACAGTCCTGTCCCCGAGCGAGAAGATCATATTTGCATATGATTACGCAGAGCTTGACGGGGAGGTGCTGAACCCGGATTCAGACCACGGAACAAGAACAGCAGCCCTTGCGGCAGGCGCTGACGGTGAAAAGGCGCTGGGCATTGCTCCTGACAGCCAGCTCATCCTTATGAAGGTATGCAAAAACGGCAGCGATCATGCAGGGGATGACGTTATCCTTGCGGCGCTGGACGATGCGGCAAAGCTTTCGCCGGACATTCTGAATATAAGCCTCGGAAGTCCCAAAAGCTCGCCCTCCTGCAAGCTGACAGAAAAGGCGCTGGGCGTGATCTCCTCCATGGGTACTATCATATGCTCAAGCGCAGGAAACGATTCCAGAAATATCAATACTCCCGATGAAAACGGTCTGAGCGCAGGCTATACCGATTACAGTACCATCTCCTACCCCTCATCCCTGCCGGGAGTGGTATCTGCGGCATCGGTGGACAGCAGCTCGGCAGTCTATGATTATATCGTAACGGATAAAGGAAGAGAATTCACATTCAATGATTTCATTTCCGGCACCGATGAACAGCCAAAGAGCTTTACAGAGGAATTCAAGGATCAGCCCTATGTTTTTCTTGATAAATACGGCGCTCTCGAGGATTATATCGAAACCGATGTGTCCGGGAAGATCGTTGTGGTCAAAAGAGGGGAAATAGGCTTTACCGATAAGATAAGATATGCTTTTCTTGCGGATGCGGCAGGGGTTTTCGTTATCTCCGACCAGCAGCTTTATGTGAGATTCAGCACCGATTTCGGCTTGATACCCTGCGCTGCGCTTCATAGCTCGGCAATGGAATATTTCAAGGAAAACCCGGAGGGGACATTTACCGTCAAAAAGAACGGCAGATTTTCTTCCGAGACCGGAGGAAAGCCCTCGGAATTCACCTCCTGCGGCGTAACGGGAGATCTGAGATTAAAGCCTGATATTGCCGCGCCGGGAACAGAAATAGATATCCCCCTGAGCGACGGCGATAAGGATTTCAACGGAACATCAGCCTCCTGCGCAATAATTTCCGGCGCATCGGCTGTGGTATCCCAGTATTTTGACGGGCTGAATACCGATCTTTCGGAATCGCTGAAGGCTTCTGTAGTGTCGGCAATGATGATGAACTGCGCAGTTCCTGCAAAATATGACGACGAGCTTTATTATTCCCCGAGAATACAGGGCAGCGGTATGCTGGATCTGGGGAGCACAGTGAAGACCCAGATCTGCGTGACCGATGAAAACGACCGCGGTTCGGTAAATCTCGGCGACAGCGCAGACGGAAAATACAGCTTTAAGCTGCTGATACGCAATTTCTCGAAAAAGCAGCAGAAATATAAGCTTGAATATGTTGCTCAGAGTGATAAGCTCAAGGCTGTGAACGGAAAGGTATATAATACCCTTGTCCCGGAGAAGCTTACGGATTCGGTGAAGCTGACATTCCTTTCAATGGGTAAGAAGGTCAGCGAGATCACCGCAGCGCCGGGAGAATATATCACCCTTGAATGTTCGCTGGAGCTTGAACCCAATGTAAGATTCTATTTTAATAAGATGGCAGAAAACGGTATGTATGTGGACGGCTTTATCTTCCTGAAACCCCAGGATGAGGATTCCCCGGAGCTTTCAGTGCCGTATATGGGCTATTACGGCAGCTGGGCTGATGCCGAGATCTTCGACAGCTCAGTCTATCAGGAGATCGTGGAGCCTGCCCTTGGAAAAAGCAGCCTGAATGCCTGCATAACCGACGGCAGCGAGCTGAGATCCACCGTTCTGGGAAAGAATAATTTCACCGGCAGAACGGACAGCAGAACCATCGCTGTGGGAAGAGATACCGTAAAGAATATATATGATCTTTCGGGCAATCTGTCATGCTTTGTGATACCGAATTTCTATCTGCTGCGGGATGCGGTGGATTACACCCTTGTGATAAAGGACAGCAGCGGAAAGTCTGTCTATGAAAAGAATATCGGCAATGTATCAAGCTTTGCCGGCAGCAGTCAGGAGCCGTATCTCACACTTCTCAATTCCTTCAATCCCGACAGCCTGAGCAATCTTTTCCCGGAGCTGCAGGACGGCGAATATACCTATGTCGTTTCAGCCGGCACCACCGGCGCAGACGGAAATATGGGCAGAGCGCAGACAGTAAGCTATAAATTCATGGTAGATAATACCGCTCCGGAAAAGCCGCAGGCGGAGATTTTTTCCAAAAACGGCAAAGTCCTTCTCAAGCTCAGCGGCAGCGATAATTATGCGATGCAGGGCTTTCTGATCTATACAGCTGATAACAGCGGAAATACCCTCAGCTACTGCGACAGACTTGACGCGCTCATAGAAAACGACTATATCCCGGCGGATTCCTATAAGCTTGTCTCAGCAAATGTCAGCGGAGATAAGGCGGAGTTTGTATATGATATCACCTGGCTTTACAGATCGCTGCTTTCTCTGAGCTGCTATGCAAAGACCAATAATGTGAATGATCCCGAGCCGACAAAGATCTTTGTCAGATCGGTGGATAATGCGTTCAATCTGTCCGAACCCCAGCTTTGCGATTCAGTCGTTCCCGGAAAGGTGACTCTGACCTTCAAGGATCAGAACAGCACCCCGGTTGAGGGGGTAAAGGCAGCGCTTGACGGAAAGACACAGCTGAGCGATAAAGACGGCGTTGTGATATTCACGGATATCATTCCTCAGCTTTACGGTCTGAAAATAGTATCTGTGCCGGAGGATTATAAGGCGGAAAAAACAGAGTACCTTGTAGAGCTGACCAACAGCAATTATCAGATAGAAATGACCCCGAAGATAAAATATACCGGAGAAAACCCGATAATCACAGTAGAGGTATCCGGAGACAGCTCCGGCGCTGAGGATAAGGCTGAGAAAAAAGACAAGCCGGAGGAAGAAAAGGACGCAGCTGCCAAAGCTCCGGTACAGAGTGAAAAGGACGATTCCACCTTTGCGCTGATATTCATTGGAGCAATGCTGCTCATAACAACAGCGTCACTTCTCCTGAGCAAAAGACACCGCGCCTATGCAGCAATGTCAGCAGAGGAGGAAGCCCCCGCCGGCGATGCCCCGCCAGAGGAGCCGCTGGATACCGGCAACCCTGACCAGTCAGAGGAACCGCAGCACCCCCCCGAGCCTGAAAAACCGGATAAGCCGGAGGAAAACTGATATACCACACATCATGGACGCTGCCCCCGATCATCACCACATCAGCCCGCAGTTATGAACTAATCTATTCACAATCATAACTCTTATCCCTGTTACTATACACTTTTAACTTCTAAAGTCCGGGTTGCTGAGGGGGATAAGGAAAGGGGATTGCCAAAGTGGGAAACCACAAGGGGGAACCCCTTGTGGTTTCCACCTTTTGACTGACCAAAGCAGAAATACTGATGAAGTATGTCTCAGGGCATTAAAGCAGAACACCGGGTTCTGTTTCCACCCGCAGCGAAGATGAAAGCTTTACGAATTCAGGTATAAACTATAAACTGCCGCGGCGTTCGTGTAAAATAATTCTGGGACTTTGATATGTAGCTGGCTTGGGGGATTTTTGGTTTCCCTATCTCATCCAGGTATAACACGCGGAAACGAAAGTGACGCATTGTCAGACCTG
>ONNU01000328.1 GCA_900319255.1 uncultured Eubacteriales bacterium | reverse complement strand
AGTCAGCAAACAATAGAAGCCAGGGCATAAAGAATCAATCCCGAATCCGCTGTTCCACTTTCATACCTTGAGCCATCCTTCATTATTGTTTCCCCCTTTTGCAATCCCCTTTCCTTATCCCCTGTAGAAAGCCAGGCTTCATCGGCTAAGAGTTGGTTTTTTTCGTTTGATGATGTTTAAAGCTTATCTGAAACTTCAACTTTTTGGTGAATATAACAATTCCGATTAATGTATAAAACCACTCATGAATACAGCATTTTATATATTTTTGCCGTTGGGTTTCACGGAATCAGATTATGCTGATTTCATTTTTCCGAAAGAAGAAGAAAAATAAAGCTGCCCGGAGAAGTTGATCCCTCCGGGCAGTTTATTATAAGGAGCCAATATCATGCTCATAAATTATTTATCATCATCCGATAATGAACAGCCTTTTTCTTTTTCCTCTGTCCATACCGAATAATCCGATTTGCCGTTTTTCTTTATTGCATAAAGCATTGTATCTGCATGCTTCAGCGCTGTGTTCATATGATCCTGATCGTAAATGTCCATTCCGGCAATACCTATGGAACAGGATACCCTGTGCTTCTCGGGAACATCAGTCTTTGAATGTATAGTTTCTTCAATAACCGGAATGAAATAATCATTCTCGATAATGCCCTTGTATACATCCTTTGCAAGCTGTTCGCCTACATCTACGCCGTAGCCTGGAAGTACAATAACAAATTCGTCGCCGCCGTATCTTACGATATAGCCCTTGTTGCCCACCACCTGTTCAAAAAGTCTTGAGAATGCGATAAGTATTTCATCGCCTACGTCATGACCATAGGTGTCATTGCAGAATTTGAAGTTATCAAGATCAAGATATATGACGGTCGCATTTGTGTCCGCAGCCTTTCCCTTTGCAACATTCAGCATATGATCGTCTACCTTCTTTGAGAAGCCCTGACGATTGAACAAGCCGGTGAGCAGGTCGGTGACTGCACTTTGCTGGAGCTTGTGGTTCATTTCATTGATCTCATTTCTCGCCTTTACACGGTAGATGGTATCATTCATCTGACGGAGCGCAAATTTGAAGATGGTAAGATCGTTTCTGTCAAAGAAATGGATAGAGCCGGTCATGTTTTCATGAAGCTCGATGCAGGAGATCATGAATCCGGAAAGCTCCTCTGCCGTTGAAAGCGGTACGCATACAAATGATACTATATTGTTCACGCCGAACATACTCAGTATGGGACCGTATTCATAGAATTCCCTGTCAAATCTTGATGCGACAAATTCCTTTTTATGCTTTGAAAGATATGCTGTGACCTCCTCGAGTATCTCATCGGAAAATTTGATATCTCCGCTGTTATATCTGATAATGGGCTTGCCGTCTATGACATCAGCGTACAGAATATAGTCTACATTGTAGTTATTCTGCATTGTTATCATTGAATCCTCGATGATGGTCTCGGTGGTAGCGTTTGATTTATTGAGCATATCCTGCCATGCGACAAGGAAATTCAGACCCTTTGTCTTATCAGAAAGATGCTTCTGCATCTCTGCAAGCTGGGCAAGCTCTTCGATCTGGTATTTATTGAGGTTTTTCAGCGGCAGCGGAATGTGCTTTTCAATAAGGGGCTGATGGTGAAGCTTTGCAAAAAGCCTTTCCTCCTTGTGATTATAACCGTGCTTATTGCAGAACTCGATAGCCTCGTTCAGGATAGCCTCAGCATCCTCAGATCTGTCCTGGAGCATGAACATATCATACTGCTCCTCCGCAAACATCGAATATACGAAGAAATGCAGACCCTCTGTCCTCATCATATGGTATTTTGCCTTGTCCATATATTTCTGGGCAAGCTCCATATCCTCGGACATTTCAAGAAGAGCGCTTACATAATAATAGAAGAACATATCATCGTCCCAGAGGAAATAGCTCGGCTCTCCCTCACAGTGAAGAAGATGATACAGTACCCTTTCCATTTTGTTAAGATAGAAATGTGCGTTATATTCAATTCCCATCTTGTAGCTGCAATATACGATCATGCCGTAAACCTTTGAGATATTGCATATCCTCATATGATGCATCTTTGCAGCATCAAGAAGCTTCAGCACATGAAGAAGATGATTATATGCGATATCATAGTTGGCTGAAAGTATTGCGTTTGTCGCCATATTGTAAAGAGTTTCCGCTACGTCATAGGGGGATTTCAGCTTATAGAAAAGATCCAGCGCATGATTGAAATAATCATTCGCAAGCACAAACTGTTCGCTTACGATCCTGTTGAAGCCAAGACCGTTATAGATCATTGCCTCCTCATTGGTATCGTTCTGTCCCTCGATTATCTCAAGGCACTTTTTGTAATAGTAGTCAACATATGAATAATAGCCGTAGCCCTGCGCAAGAAATACATTCTTTTTCCAGGCTGCTATGATAAGACGCTCATTTTTGAGCATTTTTGCGATCTCCATTGCTTCCGAGAAGCTTGCATGGTTTTCGCAGGTATCTGCGCTTTCTGAGAAATATTCCTTTTTATTTCCGCAGCCGTAGAACATTATATGGGCAAGATGATTGTACATCTTGTATTTTATTGCCTGTTCCTTGAATTCATTGATGCTTTCGTTTTCATCTATCCTGTACCACATATACTGCTGCCAGCCGTCAAGCATACACATATATTCCAGCATTGTGGCATATGCCATGAATTTTTCCGAACCGCTTTTCTGCGCGATCTTCTTGCATTTTTCGCAGTTCTTGTTTGCAAGGGCTGACTGTCCGCTGTATATCTCGCAGGTAGTGAGCATAGCGTGATATTTGAAGGTGTATGCGATATTCGGATGCTTATTGTTCAGGTTTTTCAGCCTGTCACACATGATAAGTGCCGTTGTATAATTCTTATCATAGGTCGCAGCTGTCGCATAAAGAATATAAAAGTGCACCAGAACCTTTGAATTGAGTGTCAGCTTATCGCCGATAAGTTTATTATAAACGATTTCAAGATAATACATTGCCTGCTTCGTTGCAAGTGAAAGGATCATATTATTGATCTTTGTAAGATAATCCTTGAAATCCTGGATCACAGGCTCGAAGGTCTCGATGATATTGATATCAGCCTGGGGATCCTGTATATTCCAATCCAGCATGAAGTTCAGATCCTCTACCTGATGAACAAGCTCGGACCATACCTCCAGTGTATATGCAGGCGCTACATACGCTTCATTATAATTCGCAAGAAGCGAAATATTATTATAGCTTTTCTGAATGAAGCGCAGAAGGAAATTAAGAGTGCTGTTTTCTGCAAGATGAAGTCTGTTCAGCACAAGGAACAGAGTGTGATCCTGTGAAATGAATGAAAGGATATTTACAAGGGAATCTGTAAACATTTTCCTTTCATAATCCACCTCGCTTACGATTATCTCCTCTTCCCTTTCACATTCGCCGCTTGTGATATAGGAGCCTATGGTTGAGCGGCTGAGATAGTAGACATCAGCCTTTTCAAGAAACTCCTCAACCGGCATATCGCTGTAAAATTTATGATAAAGCTGCTTTATCCAGCCAAGAAACGGCTCATAGGCTTCCTGCATCCTGTTTGCGCTGAATTCATGGTACAGCAGTTCCAGCTGACTTGAGCTTTTTTCAACTGCCTCCTGAATCGCTTCGATCGGTACGCTGAGTGTATTATAATGTTTAACAAAGAGAATACTGCTATGTCTCTGCTCCAGACCGTGGATTATTGAATCAACGATCTTTCTTGTATACAGCTGAGAGCAAGATTCCATGATCGGACCTCCTATCCAAATCTCTTTTTTAGCTGATCATAAAATCATGATATACTATTCGCCGGAATGTGACGGCTGCTCCTTAAACACGCGCAAAAGTAGCAAATAGTCACAAATCTCATCAATTAAAGCTGTTATTATTATAACAAATTAACCGAAATTTTTCAATATATAAATAGAAATTTCAGCAATACAAAAGGGCGATCTATTAAAAATCACCGCAATTCCCCCGGAAAACCCCATCCGGTACAGCCAGCTTTTCCCATTTTTCCGCACAATTCAGGAAAAAGCCCGCTTTGCAAAAACATGTCACCACCTAAGATATCGTCCTGAAAAAATGACGCACTACACTGTTCTTATTATCTCATGGATTTATATAGATTTATTGCAGTTATTGTAAAATAATTATGACTTTTTTATTAATGAAATATGAATAGTCAGAAGCGCTGAATAAGCAGTAATTATCTTCGCTGCGGGCTGCTTTGATGGATCCGCTGTTCCACTTCATGCCCTGAGCCATGCTTTATTAGTATTTCCACCTTTTGCAATCCCCTTTCCTTAACCCCCGTGGCAAGCCGGACTTTAATGACTAAGAGCTGGCGTTGTCAGGAGCGTTACAAAAGTGAATGTAAAATCCGTATAGATACATTAGTTTAATTGATCTTCACATTGAACCCACCACTAATCACTAATATAATTCCACTTTCCACTTTCCAAATTCCAAATTCT
>ONNU01000334.1 GCA_900319255.1 uncultured Eubacteriales bacterium | reverse complement strand
TCGCACGCTGCGGCGTGCGACCATGGGGCTCTGCCCCCTGGACCCCTGCAGCCTTTGTAAAGGCTGGCGAAACTTTTACAATTTGTTTTCCCTCAATTCATGAATCTGCATATCATACAGGCACTCAGCATACTTACAAGATCCGCGCACAATGCTGCCGGTATCGTATGTCTTGTCTTTTTTATCCCCGCCGCTCCATAATATACCGCAACAGCATAAAAGGTCGTTTCAGATGAGCCTGCCATTACTGAGGCGGTCTTTCCTATCAGGCTGTCTGCGCCGAAGCTATCCAGTATTGATGACAGCACAGCTGTTGCACCGCTGCCGGATACCGGTTTTATCAGCCCCAGCGGAAGTACCTCCGGCGGTATCCCCGCAGCGCCGCAGACAGGGGAGAGCAGGGTCGTAAGTATCTCAAAAAATCCCGATGCGCTGAGCATACTGATCCCGAAGATCAGACCGATCAGCGTGGGCGCAATGCTGAATAGCATTCTTATCCCGTCGGCCGCTCCGCTTTTGAAGGCGTCGAATATCCCGATTCTTTTTATGCCTCCCCACAGAACGATCGCAGAAATTACAACCGGGACTGCGTATATGCCTATCTTATCCGTAAAGCATCACCCTTTTGCGGCGGCTGCGGATTTTTGATACCGCTCCCAGTATCAGCGCCATACCGATGCCTGCGGTCAGCGCTGCTGCGGAGCTTATCCATACCATCGGGAGTATGCCGTAGGGGTCTGAGCTGCCGGCTGCGCTTCTCAGGGCGGCGGCGGTCACGGGGATAAGCTGCAGCGAGGCTGTATTGATCACAACGAACATTACCATTGAATTATCCGGGCTGTCATGCAGAAGGCTGGTTTTCTTCATTTCCTTCATGGCGAGTATTCCCAGCGGGGTCGCTGCATTGCCAAGTCCCAGAATATTTGCCGTGACATTTGCGCTCACTGCGCGGAGAGCAGGGCTGCCGGGTCTCAGCTCAGGCATTATCAGTCTCAGCGCAGGTGACAGCAGCTTTGCGATACGGTCTGATATCCCGCTTTTATCAGCAATTGCCATCAGTCCCGACCACAGACATATTGAGCCTGCCATTTCGATAAGCACCTTCACAGCCTTTCCTGCGCCGTCGTTTACAGCAAGGGTCAGCTGCTCCATCCGTCCGGTCATCAGCGCACAGGCAAAGCTCACTATTATCATAAACAGCCATATGTGATCCAGCATTTTATCTCCTCCTTTGAAACAGCATTTTTACATAATATTAACTGTTTTCTCAGTTTATTACAAATATGGTAAAAATAACTAATAACTGCCAATATTGTAGTCAAACTGTACAAAATTGTAGGATTGTACAAATGATGGTTGAATTTCCACTATTTTTCTGTTATGGAAACGAATAGGCTCACAATAAAGGTGATTTTAATGCATTTTATTGTACAATAGTACGATTTACCTGTATTTACATAAACCGACAAAATATGCCAGAATTCCGCAATAATTGCCATGTTTTGATAGATAAAATACCAAATAATTTATAGAATAATTATGACAAACAGAGAAAAATACATAGTTTGATAATTTTTGACAAATCTCTATTGACAAATAGAAGTGAAATATAGTAGTATTATAGTACACAAAGACTGGTATTATTGTACCAGTTATAATGTAAAGGGAGGTTTTACTTATGAGAGCTATCGGATGCGTTAGACAGATTGACAAGCTCGGAAGACTGGTGCTTCCATCTGACATCAGAAAATCGCTCAACCTTGTAAACGGCGTTGATTGCGTAGAATTTTTTGTGGATGATGATTCTGTCATCATCAAAAAGTATCGCCCCGCCTGTATTTTTTGTGGTTCAGCCGATGATATTATAAGCTATAAGAATAACAATATATGCAGGTCCTGTCTTGACGAGATAAGAAACGGAAAGTAACAGCTGCCGTCGGTCAGGCTTATGCGCTGATCTGATGTTACTGATGCGGGATCGTGATCCTGCGCGTTGGCAAAAACAAAACAATAGTAACGAAGGACGAGCTGCGGCTCGTCCTTTTTCAGGTCTTTCGGATAATGACAGAAGGCAGAGCGGTCAGTCAAGCTCTGCTAATTTTTTTACCGCAACGTAAATATCGGATATCCTGTACCATGTGGCAAGGTCGGTTATCCCGGTCACAGGCATTCCGAAGATCTGCTGGAATTTCTTTACTGCGCCGGCGGTCTTTTCACCGTATATTCCGTCAACGGCGAGCTTTGGTATCAGGGGGAAATTATCGGAAATGCCGTTGAGCTGACTTTGTATCACACGTACCTGCGCTCCCCGTGAGCCCACATTCAGCACCCCCTGGAATGAAACAGGTATGCCCTCCACCTTCGGGGCTTCCTTCAGAATGATATCCTGTCCGTAATAATATCGCAGGATACGCATTGCGTCATAGCCCTTATCCGAAAGCTCCTTTGCGCCCCATTGACTGAGCCAGCCGCTGCGGTTTACCCTGATGCCGTCACAGAACTGCGCAAGAAGCGGCTGTGAAGCCCCTCTTCTTGTGATATACAGCGTAAAATTCTCATCAACGATATCAGATATCCTGCTGAAAAGATTCCTGCCGTAGGTGAAAGCCTGATCGTAGGCGGTGGAATTGGTTATAGTGAAGCTATAGCCCTTGCCCCTGTACCATTCCGTATAGATGCGGTTGAGTGTGAATGAGATGATCGCGATAACATTCGCCTTTATCGCTTCATCTCCCCATGTGGCGTATATTTCAGAGCAGGCGACATTCTTTATATATTCCCTGAAGCCCACATAATAATCCTTTGCGTTTTTGTCTGAGGGCACCCCGGCATGAACGATGACTGTTTCCGGTATTACGGGCTGGGGGAGGACTACGGAATTTTCCGGCGGAGGCAGGGGCTTCTGGTCAGGCTCAGGTATTTTTTCGGGATCTCTCCCCATTATTCCCGGGTCGGGGATGATGATATCATCGCTTTGTCCGGGAAATATTATATTCTGCCGTGAAGCCTGCCCGGAATAGATCTGCACTCCGGTGATATCTGTCCTTTCACCGAGAGCACTCACAGCGGTGAGATCGTAGGAGGAAAACGGATCGCCTTGTTTCAGAGCCGTGGGTTCGAGTGAAAGCTCCGCCGGAGGCGCCGGAAGTACAAAGGGCGGAAGAAATCCGCTGCTGTCGGTGATTCCGGAAAAGACAAGCTCACCCCGGTCATTCCTGACATTTACTGCCGTATCCGGCGCAGGTCTGCCCCTGCCCGGAGAGAAAGCGCTGATCTGCAGTGTTCCCCCATTGCCGGTGGTCTGTAATTCCTGATTTGCCATAAAAAGCCTCCTTTGATGGTCAGCGGTGAGATATTATTGTCTGTTGATAAGATATTCAAACGTCCCGTACAGATTCAGCTTTCCGTAACCCCATTTATTATTCGGGTAGCTGAGATTGCTTTCCCTGCGGGCGCCGCCGATGAACAGATTGCGTATCAGCTCCCCGTTCATATTCGGCATATTGCCTTTCAGTATACCCCATTCAAGCATCAGCGCCGCCGCTCCTGCCGTTACAGCTGCGGAAACGCTTGTTCCGGTCATGCTGCCGTAGCCTTCGGGATAGATCCCCTCTACCTGTACCCCGGGGGCTGTGAGATCAGGAGCGGGCTTTCCCTGTCTTGTAGGTCCCCATGACGAGGAAACCAGCAGACTGCCGTCAAAGCTGTTATAAGCTCCGCTGACGATATTCTTAGCGGCTGTGGCAGGGTAGACGATGGTATATTCCGACACCGGGCGCAAAAATTCAATCCCGCTGTCAGCCTGTCCGCTGATGGGCAGCCAAGCCTGATAGCTGCCGCTGACTATTTCATCTCCGAAAATCGTTATTTCCCATATACCCTCTGTCGCCCTGTCAAGCCCCACCCACACAGTATTATTGGTATCCCTTGAATAGCGCAGGGTTATGACGGTGCTTTCAAGTATCAGCTTTTCTGTATATTCCGCCCCCGCCCGGAAGGGCTTGCGCGCCATGATCTCGCCGGTGGGGGAGGTGACGCTGACGGATATTTTATCAAAGGCAGGAGTGAAAATAATCGTGCCGAAGGAGACACCTCCGCTGCCCACCTTAATATTGATCTTTTCCTCGCCGCCGTTTCTGACGCTGCCGGCGGTATGGTGTCTTGCGTTAGCCTCATTGCCTGCGGCGCAGACCACAGCGCAGCCCTCCCGGGAGGAAATGAATGATATATAATCCTCGAAAAGGGAATTGCCGTCATGGGCGGCAGTATTACTCCCCATGCCTATGAGGATGACCACAGGCATATCAAATTCCGTGCTTTTGTCGAGAA
Organism: uncultured Eubacteriales bacterium; assembly: GCA_900319255.1. Lineage (GTDB taxonomy): Bacteria > Bacillota > Clostridia > Oscillospirales > Acutalibacteraceae > UBA1213. The sequence continues at coordinate 7,883 of ONNU01000334.1, read as the reverse complement.
TGTATTTCATTCCCAAAAGAAAATCCGAGCTTTCAAACAGATTCGGGTCATCGCGGTTGAGAAGATAGCGCTGTATATAATATGGTCTTGCGCGCCGCAGCTTTACCGCTATGATCGAGGCTCCGGGCGCCGCGCCGATATATTTATCCCCTGTATTGCCTGCTGCGACAGATGCGATGAATGTTCCGTGACCGTCCATGTCTTCGCCGGGAAACGGGGAGGGGGGAGGCTCAGCCTGCAAAAGCTGATCTATCTGCCCCCTGTCATAGGTCGAGCCGAAATACACATTGCCCCTGCGCTCACCGTCAAGGCTCTGATCCCACAGGCTGAGAAGCTTTGAGCTGCCGTCCTCAAACCGGAAGGCTGAGTCTGAGAACTCTATCCCGGTGTCGATCACCCCGATTATCACATTCTGCCCCGTCAGATCAAGAAAGGGCTGCGCCAGCACACGGGTTATCCCGGCAGCTTCATTGCTTGCGGAATCCACAGGGGAAAGTATCTTCGGCGTGAAAATAAGCAGATCCCCTCCAAGCTCACGATAGATCGACGGAATATAAATTTCATTCGTATACGCAACGATATAATCATTGGCAAGCCTTGTGCCCAGGTGAATGAATGGACGGGCTGCCGCATAACGCAGGAACCTGTCCGAAGCTATAGCCTGAAAATCCACGGTGGTCTCAAGCTTTACAAATTCCTCCAGCGAAAGCTTATCCTCCTCCGGAGTCAATGTCTGAATTTCCATTCTTACAACACGCCTTCTTTATAATAATTAGGAATTAGAATTTGGAATTTGGAAAGTGGAAAGTGGAATTTAGAATTCAGAATTCAGACCGTGCAAAAACTCATAGGATAACCCAGAAGAAAAGAATAAAGAATAAAGAATAAATAATAAATAAAAATAATATGACCTCTCTCTGCTTTGATTACGCTCAGAACTCTCGCATTCAGGGGAAGGGGACCGCACGTGAAGCGTGTGGTGGAGGGGTTATTCAATAAGTTTTTTGCACAGTCTTGCTTTCCAAATTCCAAATTTTACTAACCACTAACAACTATAACTAAATCCCGAAAATTTTCCCATATCCGGTGGAAGGGTCGGGGTAGCGGATGGAGGGGTCGCGGGTTGCGGCGAGGCGCAGGCGGGCTTTTAGCTTTTCGCCGTACATGAAAGGGGAGTTTCCGCAGACTATGCCCCATTCCATAAGAAGCGCTGCATAGCCTGTTATGAAAGGCGCGGCAAAGCTTGTCCCGGTGAAGCTGCCGATACCGCCGCCGGGAGTGGGCGCGCTGATATTAACGGCTGGCGCTGCTATATCCGGCATGATATCATCAGGACAGCCGGCACCTCTCCCGGAAAAGGCTGCGGCTGCTCCGGTGATCCGGTCAAAGCCTGCGGTGCGGATGACCTTTCGGCAGGTGGAGGGTATGGTCATGGTCAGCCGGTCGCTGGGGTCGGCAAAGTATGTTCCTGCGCCTACCTGTTCAAGCGTGGGCAGCCATATGTCGATATGCCCGCTGCCGATGCTGCCGGCTTTCATCCGAAGCTCCCATGCGCCGGCAGGGATATCTCTTCCGGCAGGGCGGATGTCGTAAAATATTTCCTGAGCTGCGCTTCTTCTTGTGGGCTGACCGTAGACCGATGAAATGGCAAGCCCCCCGGCAGCAGAAAAAGCCGGCGATGAAAAACGGTTGATAACTCCTGTGCTTTCGCCTCCCGGAAGAAAAAGCTCGCAGGAGATCTCGTCAATATAGTTTTTCCATATGGAAAGATACAGACTGCGTATCCCGGCGGAGGTGAAAAAGCCGATATCAAGCGTTTCACCTGTGTTCAGCCTGCCCTCGTAATGATGCCCGGCAGCACCCTCGTTCCCGGTGGGGATGATGACCGACAGCTTCCATTCCGAGGATACAGCCGAGATATAGCTTTCAAAAAGCGAATCCCCCCGGTGAGAACCTTCGTTCATCCCATAGCTGATATTGACTGCAAGGGGTCTGCGCAGGCTTCTCGCCTTATCTATGATATAACGCAGAGCCTTCATTATCTGAGTGGTCTTGCTGTATTCATTTTCCGCCTGTCTGACCTTTACGACGATGATATCGGAATTATATGCTGCACCGAAGGTATTCCCCGCAGCGATGCCTGCAACAGCTGTGCCGTGACCGGAAAAGTCGGTGTGGGGGACGATCCTTTTCGGGTCGGGGGAGGACAGGGCTTCGTTTATGCGGAAAGCGCTGTATTCGCTGCCCTCGTAAAAGCCGGCGGGGGGGCTGCCGTCAATGCTCTGATCCCAGATGGAAATTATCCTTGTTCTGCCGTCAGCTGTACGGAACCGGGGGTCACGGTAATCTATCCCGGTGTCGATGATGCCTACAATGACACCCCGCCCGCTGTAAAGCTTCGGACGAAGCTCCGGATCAGAGGGGCAGGGGGTGAAGTCCTCCGTTTCATTCAGGAAGATATCCTTTGAAAGCTCGATATCTTCAATAAAGGGCAGGCTGCGCAGGAAAGCAGGCATATCATCGCTGACCTCAGCCGCCGCAAAGCCCTGACCGAGATCAGTCACCCTGATATTGACATAAAGGGCAAGCTCGGAAAGAAATTCTTCAAATGTTCCGCTGTAACGGAGAATTATTTCCATGGGTGAGCCTCCTTTAGGAATTAGGAATTAAATTTGGAATTTGGAATTTGGAAAGTGGAATTGGAATTAATTTGGGATTTGGAATTGAACAGAAGCTTGCTTTGCATTGAAAGGGGAGGCTGTCAAATTAGCTGAACTTATGCAGAGCTGGTGGCGTGATGCGCAGTATCGTGACGGAGAGGTCATAGCAGTGTCGATGCTGCTATTTCAGATTCTCCGAAGAAAAAAGTACATAGCCGTCAGTCCCGGCTTTTTTGCAATAGCTGATCTGCTTTCTGATCTCATCCTCCTGCCATGTCCCGCTGTCTGCATCAGTTCCCTCCTTGTACAGCGCAAGACTGATGTACAGCCTGATGCTTTTGTTCGTGACAAGCTTTTTCCACTCCCTTACGCTCTTTTCAAAGGGCAGAACAGGATGCGCCATGCTTACATAGGTCTGCGGGGAAATATAATCGCAGTAGCCGCTGATGCTGCACCATGATCTGATATCAGCTGCAAGCCTTTCGTCATTTTCCATATTGCACTGGGGCGAGATGCCGAAAACACACCCCGGCTTTTCATAATGCACCGCGCTGTAAAAGGAGGATACCAGACTGTTGATATTCTGCTTGCGCCAGTTGCTCTGGGAAAGATAGGTGTCTCCTGCGGATGATGTATAAAGCTCATATTCGGTCTTGTCAGCATCAAAGTCACCGTCGGGATAGAAATAATCATCTATCACCACACCGTCTATATCATAATTTCTCACGATCTCCCGTATGCCGTCTGTGATAAGCCTGCGGACTTCGGGGTATGCGGGGTTGAGATAGATGTTCCCGGAGCTTTTGAAGCACCAGCGGTCGTTGGCGCTGTTATTGTCGTTTTTCCATTTGTTGTACGGGTTGTCTGCGGAAAGTGCGGATGGCGTTTTGCTGTAGGTCACACGAAGAGGATTTACCCATGCGTGGATATGAAGGCTGCGCTTTTTTGCAAGCTCCGCCGCAATTTTCAGAAAATCATAGCCCGGCTCCTGCCCTTGCTTTCCGCTGAGAAGATGAGAGGAAGGGAAAAGACTGCTTTTGTATAAAGCATCGCAGAAGGGATGAACATGCAGAAATACAGTATCTGCGCCTGCCTGCTTTACCCTGTCAAAGATATCCTCAAGCCTTTTCCGCGCGGCAGCTTCGCTTCTGTCCGTCCCCGAAAGATCAAGGCTCATAAAAGGCACCCATACCGCCGACATAAAGCCGCCGCTTTTGTCCGACGTGCTGGAAATGCTGAACTCGCCCGCAACGCTGCTTTCGGCGGAGGACTGTGAGCGCTGCACAGGAGAGGGCTTTTGTGCAGGAAATGCCGACAGCAATATCACACAAACAGTAAGCGCTGCTGCGGAAATAATGATCGTCCCGACTTTTTTAAAAGAGATTTTCATACACTCACAACCTTGATTTTTTTATAAATACAATATATACTATTAAGAGAAAGGGATCCTTTTGATTTTATTATGATTTTCCGAAGATTATGACAAGGAGGAAAAGGATGAGAACACTCGAGATCGGAGCAAATGATGCAGACCAGCGTCTTGATAAATTTCTTACCAAGCATTTCAAAACGCTGCCGAAGGCTCTGATGTATAAATATATACGAAAAAAATGCATAAAGGTAAACGGTAAAAAATGCGATATTGATACAAGACTTCAAAAGGGAGATGTGCTGACCTTTTATATCAAGGACGAATTCTTTGAACAGCAGCCGGAGGAATATGATTTCCTGAAAGCGCCGGTGAAGCTTGATATCATATACGAGGACAGCCAGATCCTGCTGCTGAATAAAAAGCCGGGTCTGATTGTCCATCCTGATGAGAATTACCATTTCGACAGCCTTATCGCAAGGGTGCAGCATTATCTTTATGATAAGGGCGAATATGACCCGAAGGATGAACAATCCTTTGCGCCGGCGCTGGTCAACCGTATTGACAGGAATACCGGGGGCATCGTTATTGCTGCAAAAACAGCCGAAGCGCTGAGGGTGCTGAATCAGAAGCTGCGGGACAGGGAACTGGAAAAGCTGTATCTGTGCGCGGCAGTGGGAAAGCTTGAGAAAAAAGAAGCTTTGCTTGTGGACTATCTTGAAAAGAACGAAAAGCAGAACAGAGTCTATATTTCCTCACGCCCGACCCCTGATTCCAGAACCATCAAGACAAAATACCGTGTGCTGCGGGAGAAGAACGGGCTTTCGCTTTTAGAGGTAGATCTTCTCACAGGACGCACCCATCAGATAAGAGCGCATATGGCATATATAGGGCATCCCCTTGTAGGTGACGGTAAATACGGCAAAAACGAGATCAACCGTAAATACGGGCAGAAATGGCAGGCGCTTTATTCATACAAGCTGAGCTTTAAATTTACTACAGACGCAGGAGCGCTGGAATATCTCAATGGAAAGAGCTTTACAGCGCCGGAGGTGTGGTTTGTAAAAGAATGGTTCAGCTGAAAACAACAATCATAGGAGGAATAAAAAATGGACGACAACGCAAAGAAAGTAGCATGGATAATCATAGGGATATATTTGCTGATCGCGAATATAGTTGCCGTGGTACTGACTATTCACGACAAAAGGGCTGCAATGCGGCATGATCGCCGTATACCAGAGGCAACGCTTCTGATAACAGCGGCACTCAGCGGATGTGTATTTGAATACCTCACCATGAGGATAATCCATCATAAGACCCAGCATCCGAAATTCATGATCGGCATACCTGTAATATTTGCGCTTGAGGTTATTGCATCGATCATTCTTCTTATAGCCTTTCATTAACAATCAACAGACAGCGGCGGGCGTGTGAATAACATGCCCGCCGTTACCCATAGGCTCCGCCTTCCCTCCTGGGAAGGGGGACGTGGGATGGGCGGGAAAAGCTACACCTTATGAGTGATTGATAAATTGACCCGAAATGTACAAAACTACGCATCATAGCTTTGATTTTCAGAACATTCAGATTTGAGTTTGACGGATTCAGGTCTTAGCTTTGCACTTTAAGCCGAGAACTTTGAAATATATTGTAGAATTTATATAAAAAGTGTGATATAATAGTTGAAAACCATTGTCCGCGGACATTGGCAGATTATTACTCTCAGGGAGGTACTGGTTATGTCAAAACTATTCGGAAAAAGCAAGAGTATCATTAAAATGAATAAGGAACAATATGAAGAAATGTATCATTTCTATCTGAAGCTTGGCTATTCGGAAAAACAGGCAAAAAAGCTCAGCTCAGCCTGCTTTGGTGCCGAGATCATTCCTGATGAAAATATGAAATATAAGGATGACTGGTGTTTTTTCAGAATGAGAAGAGCTGAGCCTGTGGAAAGAATGAGGAGATCGGCAGCTGCCGGGGGCAGAGGAATGGTCGTAGAGAGTGAAATGGTGGAGGACGGCTGCGCAGAGGTGATGGGATGCGCAATGCCTGCGCCGATGATGAAAATGCCGGAGCCGGTGCTGGAGGGTGAGATGCCGGAATTCAATACTGCTGAAACTAAGGCGGTGCCCGAGATCGAGGAAGAAGGTACTCTCGACAGACCCCAGATGATATTTTCCGCAAATGTCAATACCGCTTCATGGTCATATCTGAGAAATAATATCATCAATGGAAACAGGATAGATAAAAGCTTTGTCAGGATCGAGGAGATCATAAATTCATATAAATATAAAATGAAAGCGCCGAAGGATGAGGAGCTGTTTTCGCTGAGCTTTGAGCATGGGAGCTGTCCGTGGGATAAAGACAGCGAGCTGCTTATGGTAGGCTTGAAGGGAAGAAAATCAGATAAAAAGGTGAGACAGAATTTAGCGTTTCTTGTGGATGTATCGGGCAGCATGGAGGATAACTGGGTGCTGACACAGATGTCCCTGGCGGCAGTGGTGAGCAAGCTGAAAAAGGGCGACCATATGTCCATAATCGCATATTCAGACGAGACCGTTACCGTTACAAAAAAGATGAAATGCGATGATATGGGGGACTGCGTGAAGGCTATCCTTTCCATTGACGGTATCGGCGGCTGCACCAACGGCAGCGATGGTCTTGAAAATGCCTATAAATATCTGTCCGATAATTTTGAAAAGGACGGAAATAACCGTGTGTTTATTTTCACAGACGGAGATTTCAACTTCGGCATAACCGGCGAAAGCGGTCTCAGCGAATTTATATATAAAAAGCGCGAGACCGGGATATACCTGTCCATAGTAGGCTATGGTATGCATAATTTCAAGGATAATAAAATGGAAGCCCTTGCAAGAAACGGCAACGGCAATTATACTTTTGTATCGAACCCGGAGGATATCCTTGACAATCTCTGGGAAAAGCTTGTGTCAAACCTTGTGACAGTGGCAAAGGATGTAAAGATCTCCGTAGAGCTGAATCCGTATTATGTAAATAAATACCGTCTGATCGGCTATGATGCAAGGGTGCTGACAAAGCAGGAATTCAATGATACGGAAAAGGCTGTAGACGGCATCGGCTCGGGGCATAATGTAGCAGCGCTGATACAGTTCAGCCGGGGCAGGGCAGAAAAGACCGCCGGACGCTATGTCACCACCGAAAGCAAGGGCAATACAGAGGAATTTGCCTTTGTTGAAATACATTACAAGACCCCGGAGGGGGAAAACAAGGAAATGACCCGTGTAATAACCGTTGAGGAGCTGGAAAATGCAAAGAATAAAAATATGCCGGTAATAACGCTGCTGGCAGCCTTCGGACTGGTGGTCAAGGACAGCAAGTACAAGGGCAGCGCTGACAAGAAAATGCTTTCTGATATGCTCAGAGAGCTGGAGGAAAGCAAGGATATTGACACAGGATCAAGATACGGGCATTTCAGCGTAATAAAGAAGTACACCCAATCGTAAATTGTCGGCAGATGGGTGCTGCGCAGTGACACTCATCTGCCCGATCAAATAAATATAAAAATCAAGGAGATGCAAGAGAATGAAAGCAAAAGCAAAAATCATGGCAGTTCTGCTTTGCGCGGCGGCATTTGCGCCGGTATGCCTTGCAGGCTGCGGCGGTCAGCAGAACGCTGAGGAAAGCAAAGCTCCGGAAAGCTCTGTTCAGGAGAGCAGCCAGGCGGAAAGCAGCGCCCCGGAGTCATCAAAACCGGAGGAAAGCTCCAAGCCCCAGGAAAGCAGCGTTGACGAAAAGCAGGTAAAGACTGATCAGGCGAAAAAGGATATCGCCGTGCTGCTGGAGTACAAGAAGAATATTCCGGCGGTGAAGGA
>ONNU01000335.1 GCA_900319255.1 uncultured Eubacteriales bacterium | reverse complement strand
TTCAGCAATGCCCAGCTCCTTTGCAAGCTTTGCTGCGACTTCATAGATATGCGCGATAACTGCGCTGTTTTCAGAAGTTACATCATTGATGGAAGAAAGATGCTCCTTCGGTATGATAAGCACATGAACAGGCGCCATGGGATTAATGTCCTTGAACGCATACACTGTGTCATCCTCATAAACCTTTGTTGAGGGAATATCCCCTTTGATGATGCTGCAAAATAAACAATCCATTTTTACTGCTCCTTTGTTTTTATATTTCCTGATCCCGGGATCAGAATGATTCTGTGATTTATCAGCTGTTCACTGATCATTCGCAGCCGAAAGCATTTCCTCAGCGTAATCAAGAGTAGCTTTGGTTATCTCAACGCCGCCGATTATCCTTGCAAGCTCATCTCTTCTGCCTTCATGGTCAAGAGAGGTGACTTCTGTATAGGTCTTTCCCCCGTCAACGCTCTTTTTGATCTTATAATGGCTGTTTGCAAGGCTTGCTATCTGCGCAAGATGGGTAACGCAAAGCACCTGACGGCTTTTTGATACTTCCTTCAGCTTCAGACCTACCTTCTGTGCAGCGCTGCCGCTGATACCTGTATCTACCTCGTCAAAGATAAGCGTATCTATATTATCCCTGTCAGCAAGAACATTCTTTATCGCAAGCATCATTCTTGAAAGCTCGCCGCCTGAGGCTATTTTTGCCACCGGCTTAGGTATTTCGCCGGGGTTTGTGGAAATGAGTATCTCTATATTGTCGCAGCCGTTATTATTGAGGGGACATTCCTCGATCTTTACCACAAGCTCAACATTCGGCATATCAAGATAGGTCATTTCACGTTTTACGGATGATGAAAATTCATCAGCTGCCGCTTTTCTTTTTTCTGAAAGGGCTTTTGCAAGCTGCTGAGCCTGCTGCTTTGCCTTTTCGCATTTTCTTGCAAGCTCTTCCTTGTTTTCGTCAAATTTTTCAAGGTATTCAAGCTCTTTTTTCGCCTTGGCAAGAAAATCAAGCATTTCCTCAATGGAGCTGCCGTATTTCTTTCCCAATGTATATATAAGATCAAGTCTGTCCTCGATCTCTTCAAGGCTTTCGCCCTCTGCATCTGCGGAATCGTACATCGAAAGCAATTCGCCGCTGCAGTCCTCCAGCTCATATACTGCGCTTCTCAGACGAAGAGCTATATTCTCCGTCTCCGGCATGAAATCTATCAGGGCTTCAAGACTGTCACAGGCATATTCAAGCTGCTGTATTGCCCCGTCGCTGTCATCGCCGCCGTTGAGATACTGATGGGTCTCATTGAAGCCGGCAGATATCTTTTCCTTATTTTCAATGATCTGTCTGCGCTCCACAAGATCCTCATATTCGCCTATATAAAAATCAGCCTGCTCTATCTCATTGACCTGATATGACAGAAGATCTATCTTTCTTGCTCTTTCGCTTTCATCAACATTGGCTTTTTCAAGCTCACTGCGGAATCTGGAATATTGTCTGTATACATCTCTGTACTGCTCAAGCTCTGCTTCAAGCTCGCCGAGCTTATCAATATATGTAATATGCAGCTCGGGAGACATCAGCTCATAGCTTGCGTGCTGACCGTGTATATCTATCAGCTGCTCGCCAAGTGTTTTCAGAACGCTTACGGGCGCAGGTCTGCCGTTTATGCGGCATTTTCCTTTTCCGCTGAGGGACATTTCTCTCTGGACAAGAACCGAGCCGTCCTCCTCGGCTTCATAGCCAAGCTCATCAAGGACTGACAGCGCGCCTTCGGAAAGCTCTGTGAATTCTGCGCTTACAAATGCATTTTCAGCGCCGTTTCTGATAAGATCTCTCGAAGTGCGGTTTCCAAGTATCGCATTTATGGAGTCGATGACTATGGATTTTCCGGCGCCGGTCTCACCGGTGAGGACATTAAGACCTTCCGTAAAGTCAATATTGGTTTTTTCAATAACAGCAATATTTTCTATATATAGATTTTTCAGCATATATTGCCTCCGTTGTTTTTCTCTTCTGCTAAAATGAGCTGGATAATGGCTGAACTTTTGCGGGCTGTTGTCACTGGCTGATATCCCGGCCGGTCATAAGCTTTTTCAGGTCAGCCGTGAGATTTGCGCCGATGGATTCACTCCTTACGGCAACAAAAATCGTATCGTCTCCGGCTATCGAACCCAGAACCCCCGGTCGGTGTATCGAATCAAGCGCAGCGCATACTGCCTGCGCCATGCCTGTTCCGGTCTTTATCACAACGATATTATGTGAATATTCTATGCCCGTTACGGCGGTTGCGAAAAGATAGGAATTTGACATTTCCTCGCTGCCGGTCACTGTATCGTATGCATATTTATATTCACCGTTATTATCAAGAAGCTTTATCAGGCGCATTTCCTTGATATCTCTTGAAACAGTCGCCTGGGTTACATTGAAGCCTTCCTTTTTGAGCATTTCAAGAAGGTCGGTCTGGGTCTCTATGTTATTGTTCTTAATCAGCTCGAGTATCTTTGCCTGTCTTAATGTTTTCATTCATTTTACCCTTTCTCAGCAAATTTATCATTAAGAACTCTATAGAAGGATTTATCCTTCAGAACAATAAATTCGGCAGCAAGCTCTGATGATGTCACCGAAATTTTATCGCTTTTTTTAACTATGATGGTCTTTGCGCCGTCTATGGTCAGAAAGACCTCTGTATCATCATCGCATGAGGCTGTTACAACAAGCTCGGAATGATGACTGAATACTACCGATCTGCCAAAAAGCGAATGGGGACAGATCGGGGTCATTACTATACATTTCATAGTGGGCTCTACAACAGGTCCGCCTGCTGCAAGTGAATATGCGCTTGAGCCTGTGGGAGTCGAAAGTATCAGCCCGTCGCTGCGGTAATGGCATATATAGTCACGGTCAAGGGATACGTCAATATCAATAAGTCTTGAAAGCGATCCCCGGGATATTACCGCATCATTGATGGAATAATATTCATGCTTCTTTTCCCCGTTATCATGCTCGATACGGAGCATCATGCGCTTTTCTGTGGTATAATCGCCCTTGACAAGACGTCTGAGCATATAAAGCTCGTCTGCTTCAAGTCCCGCAACAAAGCCCAGCCGTCCCATATTTATTCCAAGCAGCGGCTTTTTCAGCGGACAGGCGTGTCTTGCGGCATGGATTATAGTTCCGTCTCCGCCTATCGTAAGAACCATATCGCTGTGCTCTATCAGCGAATCTGTATCATCATAGAAATCAATATTAAGATCTTTATATTTTGATCTTACAGAACGGGACATTATTACCTCTGCCCCGCATTCACGCAGTATCCCTATGGTACTGAGAGAGCAGGCATAGGCTCCCTTTTTTGTAAGATTCGGTATCAATGCAATGGTTTTAAGACTGTCCATGATTCTCTCCGTTTTATTTATCAAGCTCGCTGTGGGATGCATTTACCAGCGCTTCAATGTCGATCTCCTTTGCAGCGGAAGGCTGATCGTTCTTTTCAATATATATCAGATATTCGATATTGCCCTCCGGTCCCTTGATGGGTGAATAATCAAGATCCAGCACGCTGAAACCGTTTTCAAGACAAAAATCATAAATCTTACGGATAACATCAGCGTGAACCTTTTTATCCCTGACAACGCCTTTTTTGCCGACATTTTCCCTGCCTGCTTCAAACTGGGGCTTTATAAGGCACACAGCCTGTCCCCCGTCCCTGAGCAGAGGTCTTGCTGCCGGAAGTACAAGGCAAAGAGAAATAAAGCTTACGTCAACACTGAAAAAATCAAGCTCATCAGGAACCTGCTCTTTTGTGATATATCTTATATTTGTACGCTCAAGATTCACAACTCTTTCGTCATTGCGGAGCTTCCATACAAGCTGACCATATCCCACATCAACCGAATATACCTTTTTTGCGCCGTTCTGGAGCATACAATCCGTAAAGCCTCCGTGAGAAGCTCCGATATCCATTGCGATTTTGTCCTTCATGTCGATGGGAAAGACCTTCAGCGCTTTTTCAAGCTTCAGACCTCCGCGGCTGGCATATTTCAGACCTTTTCCGCGAAGCTCGATATTTACTGTATCAGGATATGTTGTTCCGGGCTTATCGGATTTCTGATTATCAACATATATGATGCCTGACATTATAAGCGCCTTTGCCTTTTCACGGCTTTCGGCAAGTCCGGCTTCGTATACAAGTATATCAAGACGTTTCTTTTCAGCCAATTTGCTTTCACTCCATTTGTTATTTATCTTTTTCCAGCGCTTTCTTTACAAAGCTTTCAATTCCTTCTGCATCAAGTCCTAACTTATGCAAGGCTGAATCCACCTTTGCCTGATGAACATAGCTCTTAATGGCTCTCAGATGGAAGCTGCCCTTATATCCGTTTTCCATAAGCATAAGTCCCACTGTCTGACCAATGCCGCCGGTCTCTATGCCCTCTTCAATGAAAAAGCAGTTTTTTCTGCCTTCGATTATCTTTATCGCATCCTTATTAACAGGCTTTATCCTGTTGAGCTTGAGTATAGCAGTGCTTATGCCCTGTTCTTCAAGGGCTTTTGCCGCCTGACAGGCATATGAAAAGATGCGTCCGTAGGTCACTATTATATTATCGGAATTTTTATTTCCATAGAGAATATAATCCCTGCCGTCATATTTATAATCCTCCGGAAGATAAAGCTCCCCTCCCCGGGGATATCTTATCGCTGCAACGCCCTCTGTGCCATATATCGCCCGATCCAGCATATTTTCAAGCTCTACGAATGAAGCAGGAGCGAATACAGTTATCCCGGGAATGGTATTGAGAAAGGCTGTATCAAAAATTCCCTGATGAGTTTCGCCGTCCTCACCCACAATGCCCGCTCTGTCTATCGCAAGGACAATGTGAAGCTTCTGCATTGCCGCATCGTGAAGCAGCTGGTCATAGCTTCTCTGGAGGAATGTGGAATACACCGCAAAAACAGGCGTAGCATTACCGGCTGCAAGTCCGCAGGCAAATGTGACAGCATGCTCCTCTGCAATACCTACATCATAGAATCTGCTTTTATATTTCTTTGCAAAATCGCTCAGCCCCGTACCCATAGCCATGGCTGCGGTGATAGCACAAAGCCTTTTATCATTTTTGGCTTTTTCACACATATATTCGCCGAACACAGCAGAGTAACCCTTTGAAGAGCTTTTCGGCTCGCCAGTGTCTATATCAAAAGCGGAAATACCGTGGAAAATATTCGGGTTCTTTTCCGCATATTCATAGCCCTTTCCCTTTTTG
>ONNU01000336.1 GCA_900319255.1 uncultured Eubacteriales bacterium | reverse complement strand
GGGAATTTTTTGTTCCCCCTTACCAATCAAGTATAACACGCGAGAACGAAAGTAAAGCATTGTCAGACCTGCCCCCGCGATTTTGACGCCGGCGGCGGGGGTATTGTATTTCTTGGAAAAATAGAGTATAATTAGGATTGTAAATCAGTAAAATTAACAGATGAGCTGTGTTCGCTCCGGAATGTCTACTGCGAGGGGCGTAATGCATCATCAACAGGAGGAATCATAAATGCAGAAAAAAGGTGAGCTTGTATCTTTCCGACCGGATATCAAGGTCGTTGACTGTACTCTCAGAGACGGGGGTCTTGTAAATAACTTTGAATTTACGGATCAGTTCGTAAAGGATCTTTATATGACCAATATCAATTCCGGCGTTGATTATATGGAATTCGGCTATAAGGCTGACAGAGATATGTTTGACGTTGATAAATTCGGTAAGTGGAAATTCTGTAATGATAAGGATATCTATGATATCGTAGGCGAAAATGAGACCGGCCTCAAGATCTCTGTAATGGCTGATGTCGGCCGTACTAATTTCAAACGCGATATCTGCGAAAAAGCTAACAGCCCCGTCGATATGATTAGAGTTGCAAGCTATATCCATACTATACCTTCCGCTCTTGAAATTGTTGAATACTGCAAGAAGCTGGGGTATGAAACCACCATCAATATCATGGCTGTTTCAAAATCCAATGACAGCGATCTTGACGATGCTCTTGAGCTTATCGGCAGAAGCTGCGTCGATACTATCTATATCGTTGACAGCTACGGCTCTCTCTATCCCGAGCAGATGAGAAGACTTGCAGACAAATACATATCCTGCGGCGAAAAATACGGCAAGACCATCGGTATCCACGCTCATAATAATCAGCAGCTTGCTTTTGCAAATACTATCGAAACTCTTACCATGGGCGTAAGCTACCTCGATTCAACAGTAAGCAGCATGGGAAGAGGCGCAGGCAACTGCCCCACAGAGCTTCTGCTGGGATTCCTGAAAAACCCGAAATACCACATCACTCCCGTGCTGAAATTTATCGAAAAGCATATCAACCAGCTCAAGGAGGATGGCGTTGTCTGGGGATACGATATCCCCTATCTTCTGACAGGCAGACTTAATCAGCATCCCCGTGACGCTATCCAGTTCACTGCTGACAAGCGCACAGATTATGCTGCCTTCTATCAGTATCTTTACGACAAGGATTCATTCTGATATGCTGCGCTTTGCAGCTTGCGGCAGGATCCATGACCATTGACATTGCCCGGTGCAGACAGCGTTAAGCAAAGATCAGAAAGCTGCCGCTGATACTGCACCTGCTACAAAAAGGAGTCTTTAGCTTGAAACTTGAACAGCTTCTTACAAGAATAAATTATACACTGGTCTCCGGCGATACAGATATTGAGATCACAGACGTTGTCTATGACTCCCGAAAGATCATTAAGGACTGCGTTTTTGTCTGTCTTTCAGGCTCTGCTTTTGACGGACATAACTTTGCGCAGGACGCAGTGAAAAACGGCGCGGCAGCTATCGTTGTCAGCCGTGATGATATCAGCGCAGAAGGCGCTGCTGTGATAAGGGTGGACGATACAAGAAAGGCTCTTGCATTCATGTCTGCCGAATATTTTGAAAACCCTGCCGATACCCTTACGACCATCGGTATAACAGGCACAAAGGGCAAGACCACTACGGCTGCCATGATCCGCTCAATACTTGAAAAGGGCGGCATCAGAACCGGTATTATCGGAACCCTGGGCATTCTTTACGGTGACAAGACTATAAAGACAGCCAATACAACTCCTGAATCATATGAGATACAGAAGGCTCTGCGTGATATGATAAACGACGGCTGCAAATGCTGCGTTATGGAGGCTTCCTCTCTTGGCATAAAATGGCACCGCACAGACGGCTTTATCTTCGATTACGGTATCTTTACCAATTTCTCACACGACCATATCGGCGGTGTCGAGCATCCCACAATGGAGGATTATCTCTATTGTAAATCCCTGCTTTTCAGACAGTGTACAACGGGCATCATCAATATTGACGATCCCGCCGCTGATAAAATGATCGAAAATCATACCTGCCGCATCGAGACCTACGGCTGCAGCAGTAAAGCTCAGCTGCGCGCATCTGATGCAAAGCTGCTTTCAAAGCCCGGCTTCCTCGGAGTCAGCTTCAATGTCAGCGGTAAGCTCAATATGAAGCTTGATGTTGCAACTCCCGGTTTGTTTACCGTACACAATGCTCTTGCTGCAGCTGCGGTATGCAGTCACTTTGATATTCCGGAAAGCGCTGTTTTAAAGGGACTGGAAGAGGTAAGAGTAAAGGGCAGAGTTGAGTCGGTAAAGGTCCCGGGCAATTATACCCTGCTTATAGATTACGCTCATAATGCTGTAAGCATGGAAAATATCCTGACAACTCTCAGAGAATATAATCCCCACCGCATTGTTACCCTTTTCGGCGCAGGCGGAAACCGTCCCAGAGACAGACGCTTTGAAATGGGCGAGATCTCCGGCAGATTGTCTGATCTTTCTGTCATCACAGAGGATAATTCCCGCTTTGAGGATGTCAATGATATTATTGCAGATATTATCACAGGCATTAAGAAAACAGACGGAAAATATGTCACCATTCCCGACAGAACGGATGCTATCCGTTACTGTATCGAAAATGCTCAGGATGGAGATATCATCGTGCTTGCAGGCAAGGGACATGAGGATTATCAGGATAAAAACGGTGTAAAGACTCACTATGACGAACGCGAGGTCATTGCTGAGATCCTGGCTGATATGAAATAAGAATTAAAATAAAATACAGGCAAAGCCGCCCGCTGATGATGGGCGGCTTGCGCAGTTCTGGATAATATACGGAGGTGCAGGAAATGAAGGAAATGACAGTCGGCGAGATTACCAGAGCCGTTGGCGGAACGCTTCTCTGCGGCGATCCCGGAAAGATCATTGATAACGTACAATATGACAGCCGGGCAGTTAACAGCAGCTCCCTCTTTGTCCCCATAAAGGGCGAAAAGGTGGATGCGCATAAATTCATTGAGCAGTGTCTTGAAAAAGGCGCGGCAACATTTACCGAAAACGACGCTCCTCAGGGCGCTGTTCAGCCATGTATAAAAGTAGACGATACCCGCGCAGCCCTGCAGAAGCTTGCAGCTGTTTACAGAGCGCAGTTTTCTGATCTCAGACTTATCGGCGTTACCGGAAGTGTGGGAAAGACAAGCACAAAGGAAATGATCGCTGCCGCTCTTTCTGCCGGTCTTGATGTGATGAAAACCAGCGGCAATAAAAACAGCCAGATCGGTATGCCTTCCACAATGTTTGATATTTCTGATAAAAACCAGGCTGCTGTAATTGAGATGGGAATGTCCGAATTCGGAGAAATGGACAGGCTTTGTGATATTTCCCGCCCCGATATCGCCGTAATGACAAACATCGGCACAGCGCATATTGAAAATCTTAAAACCCAGGAGAATATCCGCTCTGAGAAATTCAAGATAACAAAGCATTTTGATAAGGACGGTCTGCTGCTCATTAACGGCGATGACAAGCTTCTTCGGGAGCTTCTGGGAAAGCAGCCTTTTGCAGTAAAGAGCTTCGGCATGGGCGAGGATAATGACTTCCGCGCTGCCGATATCACCACAGAGGGCTTTTCAACAAGCTTCGTCTGCATCACTAAGGACTCCGAAAGACGCTTTACCATTCCCGCTCTGGGTGTTCACAGCGTTTCAAATGCCCTTGCAGCAATTGCCGCAGCAAGATACCTGGGACTTGATGACGATACGATCCAGAAAGGACTTTCATCCTATAAAAACGCTCCCATGCGTCAGCAGATACACGCCCTTCCCGGGCTTACGCTTATTGACGACAGCTATAACGCCAGCCCCGAGGCAACAAAGGTTTCAATTGATGTACTGATGAGCATTTCAAAAGGGAAGAGCATTGCTGTGCTTGCAGATATGCTGGAGCTTGGGGAACGATCCGCGGAGCTTCACCGCAGCGTAGGCGAGCACCTTGCAAAAGCAGGAACCGATGCGCTGATCGCAATAGGCTCAGAGTCTGAAAACACCGCCGCAGCCGCAAAAGAAAACGGATGCAGCAGTGTATTTACCGTCAGCAATAACGAGCAGGCATATGAAAAGCTGCTCACACTGGTCGAGGACGGAAGCACCGTTCTTATAAAAGGCTCCAGAGGTATGCATACAGACGAGATTGTCAAAAAACTGCTTGAAAAAGCCTAATAATATTTTCTATCCGGGCAGCGGAGGCGCTTATTTGCTTTCGCTGCCCGGTTTGTTTTTAGTTCTGCCTGAATCCGTGAAACCAACATTTCTGTTCTGGGGGGATAAAGAAAATCCGCTATTCCACTTTTATGCCCTGAACCATGCTTAATTAGTATTTCTACTTTAGTCAATCAAAAGGAGGAAACCACAAGGGGTGTCCCCCTTGAGTTTTCCCCCTTTTGCAATCCCCTTTCCTTAACCCCCCTGGCATGCCGGACTCTAATGACTAAGAGCTGGTATTGTCAGAAGCTTTACAAAAGAAGCTTTCCGATGCAGACAGTAAATCGGATGATTAGAAGGTAAAATCCCGAATCTGCTCACCACACCGATCCTCCGC